>SWDL01000426.1 GCA_005116795.1 Nitrospira sp.
GACGGACTTTTTCAGCAGCCCGTTAGGGGACGGCGGGCGGGAAAGGTGAGACGTAAAGTTGGATCAAACGCTGATGGCCGGAGCGTGAAAGGTGAAAGGTGAGGGGGGGTAGGGTGAGGAGGCAGCCGACCAGCCAGGATGTCAGCTACGACGCGCGGGCTTTCACCAAGGCGGGAGAGCGTGCCTCGATCTTCCGCATCGCATCACGGTCGTACACTTTTTCGCCATAGGCTGGGCACTCGTGAAACTCAAGCGATGGGATGGTGTAGGTGCGTCCGCGATATTTGCCAATCCACCGTCGGCGAACCTTCTTGATTCTGCCGCTCCCGCAGGTTGGGCATTTCGTGACGTTGATCATAGCGCTCGTCCTCATCAGGAGGGTCTCTTGGAAGAAATGAGGAAGTAGTAGGTTTCGATATCGACTTCGGCAACCAGTTTACCCTTTGTATAAATGGCAAGTCCACTCAGGTTCGTGCTCTAAATTACATAGCGGCGCTCTTTCAGATTCTTTCGACGAGAGCTTCTCGAGCGAATAACTTTGCCGATCGCAACGGCGTTCAGAATAGACTCAGCGACATCGAGCTCCGTGATTCCATCAGCCTCCATCTCTACACGTGCCTTTTCACTGAACGCATAATCCCCAGCGAGAACCGCTCGCTTGATGCGGACTAGGATATCACTCATTGTTTTGCCTTGACCTGGATTGTCCCGAAGTTAATCAGGGAGGGGCAGATGGGATGATCCCGACTGCGGCCCGCCTGCCCGTCGTGGCACAGGAGCAACAGGCGCCTCGGCGCTTCCGAAGTCCAGGCCCCGCGAGCAAAGGGAATGTCCCAGCAACCCTCACGCCTAGGGATGCGCTTCCCGCCAATTCTTGCCGACGCCGAGATCCACTTTGAGTGGGACAGACAGGCTCAAGCGTGCACCGGCGGCTTCCATCTCGGCCTTCACGAGCCGCTCGACCTGCTCCACTTCCTCCTCCGGCGTCTCGAAGATCAGCTCGTCATGGACCTGAAGAATCATCTTGGTCGAGGGCAGCTCGGCCTGCAGCCTCCGGCTCACCGCGATCATGGCCACTTTGATAATGTCGGCCGCCGACCCTTGGATGGGGCTGTTGACGGCCATGCGCTCGCCGAAACCACGTTGCGTGGGATCGGAGCTTTGCAGCTCTGGAATCGGTCGGCGCCGTCCCAGGATGGTTGTCGTGAATCCCTTCTGCTTGCCCTCAGCAATATTCTGATCCATGAGGGCTCGAACCGAGCCAAAGCGTTCAAAGAACGTGTCGATGTACTGCTTGGCCTCGGCTTGGGAGACGCCGATATTTTGTGAGAGTCCAAACGGACTGATCCCGTAGACGATGCCGAACACCACGCTCTTGGCCGCGCGCCGCATCTCCCGCGTGATCTGACCGGCCGGCAACTTGAAGATCTCCACCGCCGTAGCCATGTGAATGTCTTCCCCTCGCTCAAAAACTTTTAGGAGCGTCGGGTCTTGCGACAGGTGCGCCAGGATGCGCGGCTCGATCTGGCTGTAGTCGGCGCAGACCAACGCATGGCCCGGAGGCGCGATGAAGGCCTCGCGAATCCGGAGCCCGTATTCACCCTTGACCGGAATGTTCTGGAGATTGGGCTCGGTCGATGAGAGGCGTCCAGTCGCCGCCACCGTCTGATTCAGCGAGGTGTGCAGCCGCCCGGTTTCCGGATTCACGAGTTCCGGCAGCGCGTCCACATACGTGGACTTGAGCTTACTGAGACTGCGGTAGTTCAGAATCTGGACCGGCAGGTCGTGCTGTGTCGCTAATTGCGTGAGCGTGTCTTCGTCGGTGGAGTAGCCGGTCTTGGTTTTCCGGATCGGCTTGAGCTTGAGTTTCTCGAAGAGCACGACGGCCAACTGCTTGGGCGAGTTGATGTTGAAGGCCTCGCCGGCGAGACCCGCGATGGTCTCCATCATGCGCTCCAGCTCGCGTTCCAGCTCCTTGCCCAGGGCCTCAAGCGCCCCCACGTCCAGCAGGAAGCCGTTCCGCTCGATCTCGGCCAGGACCGGCACGAGCGGCATCTCGACCTCGTCGAAGAGCCTGAGGCTTCCTTGGGCCTCAAGACGCGCTCGCATTTCAGGGACCAGCCGGCACACGACCGTCGCGGTTTCGGCCGCCTCGCGATCCGTCGGTGGAGCAGGCTGATCAAACAGACCGTTCGGAGCCTGAGCGTCAGGCGCTGGGGCTCCACCAGCCAGCCGATGCCCCAGCACCTCCTGGGCCACGGTGTCCAGATCGTGATTCCGGCGATTGGGATTCAGCAGATAGTCGGCGACCATCGTATCGAAGCAGGGCGGCGCCAGCGCCGCCCCGGCGCGATGGAGCGCCCCTTCAGGACGCCCACATTCAGCAACAGGTCTCGAAGGGGCGCCTCCAGTCTGGACGCCGTGACGGCCTTGGCGCCGGCCGTGGAGAAGGCCATCCCTACGATGGAGGCACGGACGCCCGATTCTCCACCTGTCGCGACCGAGACGCCGACGGTGTCTCCGGCGTGGATGGTCTCCGTCCAGCGTCTTGCGTTCGCCTCGTCGGCAAGCGTCTCGGTCGCGAAGGAGACGGCGTCAGCCGGCGCCTCGACCGGCTGGACGGCCTTGAGCAGCGTGAAGAATCCCAATTCACGCAGCAGCGGCGCCAGGCGATCGGCCTGAGGCGGCGTGACGGCGAAGGCCCCGGCGTCGAAGTGAATCGGGGCGGCCCGATCGATGGTCGCGAGTCGGCGGCTGAGGCGCGCCTGCTCGGCCTGCTCCGTCAGCAAGGCTCTGGTCTTCGGCGCGGCGACGTCATCAAGATGAGCCAACAGATTTTCGATCGTGCCGAACTGCGTGATGAGCTTGATCGCCGTCTTCTCGCCGATGCCCTTGACGCCGGGAATATTGTCGGCGCTGTCGCCCATCAGCCCCATGACGTCGACCACGCGCGCGGGCTCGACGCCGAACCGCTCCCGGCACTCCGCTTCGCCGGACCACTTGTCCTTCACGGGGTCATAGATGCGCACCGACGGCGACAGCAGTTGGAACATGTCCTTGTCGCCCGTGACGATGACCACGTCGTACCCGGCCTGCTCGGCCTGGTGCGCCAGCGTCCCGATCAGATCATCGGCCTCATAGCCCGACGCCCGCACACCGGGAATGCCCAGCGCCTCCACAACCTGATGGACGTAGGGAATTTGCACCTGCATGCCCTCGGGCATCGGCGGGCGCTGCGCCTTATAGTCCTTGAAGGCCTGGTGGCGGAGGGTCGGCCCCTTTTCGTCGAAGGCCACGGCCAAGCCGTCGGGGTGGTGCTCCCTGATGATTTTCAGGAGCGTGGTGGTGAAGCCGTACACCGCGTTGGTCGGCATCCCCTTCGCATTGGTGAGCGGCGGCAGCGCGAAGAAGGCCCGATAGATGTAGGCGCTGCCGTCGATGAGATAGAGGGTGGGCATGGCGCTCAGGCTATGGGCTCTCGCCTGAATTCTAGTCGTCGCCGGCCACGATCAAGGGCGGCTTCCGGAACTTGTCCCGCAGCTTATTGATGGCCCCCAGCACCGACGGTTGCCCGATGAGCCTCCGTTCCAATCGGCGCTTGCCTGGGAAATCCAGCATGGAAATGCCGATGAGCATCGTCAGCAACCCCTGGCCCGGCAGGAACAGCATGGCCAAGCCGGCGAGCAGAAACACCACGCCGATCACGTTCTTGACGAGATGCCCCACGATCTGCAGCACCGGATGGTGGTCCTGCATCCAGGTGCGGGGACGCCGATCGTCGAAAAAATCCTCGGGAAGCCGGACGAGAATAATGGGAATGACGATCAGGCTGCCCACGAAACCCACGAGAGAGGCCACCGTCAGGGGAATGAGCACGTCTGGTGAAAATAGCGTCTCGAACATGGAGGCGGCATCCTAGCAAGGGCGTCGGAGGAATGCAAAATGGTCCTTGGCTGGAGGCCCCAAGGCTGTTTCATGTTGAATGGTTCATTTTCCATTTGCACGGACAGTCGCGTTATAATCGCGTCATCGTGCATTCCCTTGCTTTGACCGGCCAGACCCTCTCGATCGAGGACTTCTACGACGTGGCGCTCCACCGGCACCCGGTGCGCCTGGCGCCCTCGGCCATCAGGCGCATGGTCAGGGCCCACGGGGTGATCCGCCGGGCTGCGGCCGGCGCCAAGCCCGTCTACGGGGTCACGACCGGCTTCGGCAAACTGGCCGACCAGCGCATTCCCCAATCCGACATCGAACAGCTCCAAGTGAACCTGGTCCGGAGCCACGCGGCCGGTGTCGGCGAGCCGTTGACCACAGAAGAAACGCGGGGCCTGATGCTCCTGCGCGCGAACGTGCTGGCCCGCGGCCACAGCGGCGTGCGTCCCAGTCTGGTGAGCGATCTCCTCCAACTCTTGAACCGGCGCGTCCATCCGGTGATTCCCTGTCGCGGCTCGGTCGGGGCCTGTGGCGATCTGGCCCCGCTGGCCCATCTCGCGCTGGTGCTCATCGGAGAAGGGGAAGCCATGATCGGCTCGCGCCGCGTCTCCGGTCGAGCGGCCTTGACTCATGCCGGGCTGAAACCGATTCGCCTCGACGCAAAGGAAGGGCTGTCCCTCGTCAACGGGACGCAGGCGATGCTAGCCTTGGGCCTGCTGGCCCTCCGCCGGGCCACGATCTTGATCGATACCGCCGATGTGGCCGGCGCCCTGACGCTGGAGGCGCTGAAGGGCACGCCGGTCGCCTTCGATGCGCGCATCCATCGGCTCCGCCCCTACCCGGGGCAAATGACGGTCGCTGCCAATCTGCGCGCGCTGCTGGCAAAGAGTGAGATTCGGGTCTCGCACATGGACTGCTCGCGGGTACAGGACGCCTACAGTCTACGCTGCATGCCGCAGGTCCACGGGGCGGTGCGTGACGCCTTGGACTACATTCGTCGGACCTTGCTCATCGAGTTGAACAGCGTCACCGACAATCCCCTGGTGTTTCCAGATCGGAACGAAGTGCTCTCCGGCGGGAATTTCCATGGCCAACCGCTGGGGCTCGTGCTGGACCACATGGCCATCGCGATCACGGAACTCGCGAGCATCGCCGAGCGCCGCATCGAACGGCTGACCAATCCTGAATATGGCGACCTCCCGCCCTTCTTGAGCCCAGATCCCGGCTTGAATTCAGGATTCATGCTGGCGCAGGTGACCGCGGCGGCCCTGACATCCGAGAACAAAGTCCTGTCTCATCCGGCCTCGGTCGATTCGATTCCGACCTCGGGAAATCGGGAAGATCATGTCAGCATGGGCATGGGCTCGGCGCTGAAACTCAAGCAGGTCCTGACGAACGCGGAGTACGTTCTCGCCATCGAGCTCATGTGCGCCGCGCAAGGTGTCGAGTTTCATCGCCCGCTCAAGCCCGGCGTGGGGAGCCGCCTCGCCTGCCGAGGCCTCCGCCGCGTCGTGCCGCGATTGGAACAGGACCGGGTCATGGGACCGGATATTGAACGCGTTCGGTCGCTCGTCGCCGACGGTCTGTTTATGAAGGTCCTCTCCACCTGCCGGCCCCCCTCAAGGAGGACATCATGAACCGCCTTCGCCTGGTGACGGAAGGACGGGTCGATCAGGACGGGGCGCACAGGATGGTTCATGGTGGACTCCGCCGTTCAAGACTTCATTGACCGCGTCAAGATGGAGGCAAAGAAGAAGACATGACCCAGCCCATTCGCGCGCCCCACGGCTCCGGCCTCTCATGCAAGGGATGGCCGCAAGAAGCCGCCCTGCGCATGCTGATGAACAATTTGGATCCCGAGGTCGCGGAGCGGCCCGAGGACCTGGTCGTCTACGGCGGCGCGGGCAAAGCCGCCCGTTCATGGCCGGCCTATGAGGCCATTGTGCGTGAGCTGCGGGCACTCGAAGGTGATCAGACCTTGCTCGTGCAGTCGGGGAAGCCCGTCGGCGTGGTGCAGACCCATCCGATGGCGCCGCGCGTCCTGTTGGCGAACTCAAACCTGGTCGGCCACTGGGCCACGTGGGATGAGTTTCGTCGGCTGGAAGCCCTGGGCCTCATCATGTACGGGCAAATGACCGCCGGCTCCTGGATGTACATCGGCACACAGGGCATCGTGCAGGGGACCTTCGAGACGTTTGCCGCAGCGGGGGCTAAGCATTTCGGCGGCGATCTGACGGGACGCGTCATCCTCACCGGCGGGATGGGCGGCATGGGTGGAGCGCTACCGCTGGCCG
>SWDL01000427.1 GCA_005116795.1 Nitrospira sp.
CCCGCCGATCTCGCTCTTCGAGCCTCGATTCACCCGCATCGCCCCGCCAGGGCAGGGGTCAAGAACTCCCGCAAACCGACCGATATCCTACTGGTGAAACGTCTGCCCTGAGCCACTCGACCTCTGCCTGCATTCATGGACAGCAAGACCCAAGCCACAGCCGACCCGTCGGCGCCCTCGCCGATCGACGCCGACCAGGTCAAGAAGATCGTCGCGAAGATCAAGGGCGTGCGGAACGTCGACCAGATCTTTTTGGATCTGCAGCGCGATTTCCTCACGTTATTCAACATCGAACAGGCCGTCCTCTACGCCCTGGACCCCGACAAGAACGAGCTCTACACCCGGTTCCCGCTCGACACCATCGAGATCGTCCGGATCCCCGTGAATGAGGAGAGCCTCGCGGGGTTGGCCGCCAAGACCCTGAAGCCTGTCCGCGTCAAAGACGTCTACGACAAAGTCGAGCTGCAGGGGATCAATCAGAATCTGAGCCACAATTATTCCTGGGACAAGAAAACGGGCTTCCGGACGAAGCAGGCCCTGTCCTATCCGATTCTCTTGGACAGCCGGACGGTCGGCGGCGTGATCCAGATCTTGAACCGCAAGTCCGGCGCACCCTTTACCGACGACCTCGACGCCCCGCTCTCCGAGATCGCCAAAGCCGTCGGCCAGGCGTTCCAGACCTTGCTCAAGCTCACCGTCAAGCCGATGATCAAGTTCGAGGATCTGGTGGCGGCCGCCCTGATCAAGCAAGTCGATCTCGACGCGGCCCAGGCCGAGGCGAAGAGGGGGGCCACGGACGTGGAGTCGATCTTGCTCGACAAGCACAAGATTCCCAAGACCGCGCTCGTGAAATCACTCGGGCTGTTCTACAACTGCGGCTTCGTCGAGTACGATCCCCGACTGATGATCGACACGACGCTCTTCAAGAATCTGAAAACCGACTTCCTGAAAAAGAATCTCTGGTTGCCGTTCCGACGGGACAAGAACGGCATCGAGATCCTCATCGACAACCCCCACGACATCGACAAGGTCCAGCACATCCGGCGCACCTTTGCCGGGCAATCCATCCAGTTTGCCGTCTGCCTCCGCCGCGACATTCTGGAATTCATCAAGAACATGGACGGCGGCGACGGCAAGGGCTCCATCAGCGACATCCTGGTCGAGCTGGGCAGCGAAGGCTCCACCGAGAAGGAAGACCTGCTCTCCGGCGGCCTGGCCGAGAACGACAGCGCCATCGTCCGGTTGACCAATCAGGTGATTGCGGAAGGGGTACGGCTCGGCGCCTCGGACATCCACATCGAACCTTATTCAGAAAAGAAGGACACGGTGGTGCGGTTCCGGGTGGACGGGGGCTGCTTTGAGTACATGAAAATTCCCGCGAATTACCGCCGGGCGATCGTCTCACGCATCAAGATCATGGCGAGTCTCGATATTGCGGAACGCCGCAAGCCGCAGGACGGCAAGATCAAGTTCCGTGTCGGGGACAATCGTGACATTGAGCTCCGGGTGGCGACCATCCCGACCTCCGGGCGAAACAATGAAGATGTGGTCATGCGTATTCTGGCGGCCAGCGAGCCGCTCCCCCTCGACAAGATGCATTTCTCCGCGCGCAATCTGAGAGAGTTGCAGGGCCTGTCGGAAAAACCCTACGGCATCATTCTCTCGGTGGGACCGACCGGGGCCGGAAAGACCACCACGCTCCACGCCCTGCTCGGCTACATCAACACGCCAGAGCGGAAGATCTGGACGGCCGAAGACCCCGTCGAAATCACGCAATACGGGCTGCGCCAGGTGCAGGTCAATCCGAAAATCGGGTTCACCTTCGCCATCGCCATGCGCGCCTTCCTCCGCGCCGACCCCGACGTCATCATGGTCGGCGAGATGCGCGACAAGGAAACGGCGGACACCGGCATCGAAGCCTCCTTGACCGGCCACTTGGTGTTCAGCACCCTCCACACCAACAGCGCCGTCGAGACACTGACCCGCTTGCTGGACATGGGGTGCGATCCGTTCAGCTTCTCCGACGCGCTGCTCGGCGTGCTCGCCCAACGGCTCTGCAAACGCATCTGCGCCCAGTGCAAGGAAGAGTACACCCCCACCAAGGAAGAGTTTGACGAACTCGTCCACAGCTACGGGATCAAGAATTGGGAGAAGCTGGGCGTCGCGTACGGACCCGAACTCAAACTCTTCCGAGGCGCCGGTTGTCCGGCCTGCAACCGAAGCGGGTTCCGTGGCCGAATCGGCCTCCATGAACTGCTCGTCGGATCGGACCGCATCAAGCGCCTGATCCAAGCCAAAGCCCCCACCGAGGACCTGGGCAAGATCGCCATGGACGAAGGCATGACCACGCTCGTCCAGGACGGTGTCGAAAAAGTCTTGCAGGGCCACACCACCTTCAAGCAAGTCAAAGCCGTCGCCATCAAGTAGGTCCGGATTTCTCGCACGGCATCGTCTAAGAGCAGACGCCCCGTCGCAGACAACGCAACGCAAACCTCCTCGCTTGCCTTCCGCCCCCGACCGGTCGCTCTCGGGCACGGACACGTGCCGCTCAAGAGATTGTGACGGTGTGTCACTTGTGTTACACTTTGCCAGGAGGTGCCCCCATGCCGGCGATCAATCCGAGAGTGAACGTGGTTCTGGAAGAACCCATGTATGACAGCATCCGCCGATTGGCGAAGCGAGACAAGGTCTCGCTCTCGCTGAAGGTCCGGGATCTCGTCAAAGAGGCGCTTGAAATGGAAGAGGACCGGGGACTTACCGCGTTGGGCGAGGAACGGGAGCGCACGTATGACGCTTCAAAGGCGCTGACTCACGATCAAGTCTGGGGACACGTTCGGCGGAAGAGGGGCTGATTGTCGTTTAGGTTGACGTATCACCCAGCAGTCGCACAAGAAGATCTGCCGTCAATCCCCGGCAACCTCCGACGCCGTATCGCAGACGCGATCGAGACGCGCCTCACAGAGGCTCCCCAGCGATTTGGAGCCCCCCTTCGCAAGACTCTCAAGGGCTACTGGAAACTTCGCGTCGGGGACTACCGCGTCGTCTTCAAGGTGCTGGCGGCAGAGATCAGAATCCTCGCCATCCGTCATCGAAAGCAAGTCTATCAAGACGTCGTCAGGCGGATTGACCGGACTGACCAATGAAGCTTCGCGTGGATAATGGCTCTCTCGATCCAACAGCCGAGAGCCTGCAACAAACTCCCGGTACATTTTCTGCCTCTCAAGGGTTTCCGCCTCCGGCTTGCTATTTCCACAACGCCACCCTACCATAGATTTGGTAGTGTCACTTGCTACGCAATCTGGCCAAGGAATCCTTCATGGGCATGACCATCCCAAAAGAAAAAATCTTGCAAGCCCTCCAGCCACTGCCGGACGACACAACGGTCGAGGATGCCATCGAGCGCCTCTGTTTTCTCGCCAAGGTTGAAGATGGTCTTCGGCAGTCGGATCGAGGCGAGACGATCTCCCATGAGGAGGCAAGACGACGCCTGACCGCATGAGACGGATCGTCTGGACGCGCCGAGCCATTGAGGACACGCAAGCGATCAAGACGTTCATCGCGCAAGACTCTCCCCGCTCCGCCAACCTGGTCGTCGAACGTCTCATTGCGGCGATCGAACATCTCCCGACCTTTCCAGAATCGGGCCGCATCGTGCCGGAAATCCAGGAGCCTGCCGTCCGTGAGATCATTCGTCCGCCGTATCGCATCGTGTACCGGGTGCGGCAAGAAGAGATCCACATCATTACGGTTCACCACGCGGCTCGCTTACTTCGCCTCGAATCCTGAAACGCCTCGATCCCTGGTCGGCTATCGCGGAGCCCACTCGGGCCACGACATCCCCAGTCCCCCCCGTGAGATGTCACACGCAAGGCCAGACCTCATCGCCCAGCCACTCTGCTGACATTTGCGATGTCGTATTGCAAGACCCGACCCCATCTTGCCCACTCCCGTCGGATCGGACCGCATCAAGCGCCCGATCCAAGCCAAAGCCCCCACCGAAGACCTGGCCAAGATCTCCATGGAAGAGGGCATGACCACCCTCGTCCAGGACGGTGTCGAGAAGGTCCTCCAGGGCCACACCACCTTCAAGCAAGTCAAAGCCGTCGCCATCAAGTAGACGCTCTATTCCCTCAGCAGGCCAGATTCGCGTTCCGACACAGACTCCCGATACCTT
>SWDL01000428.1 GCA_005116795.1 Nitrospira sp.
GCCTTGAAGCACGCCGGGTATGTCTCGCGCGAGTCAACAAGCATCACGCGCACGCCCTTCCGGCTGAGGACGGCGGCGGCGCTCGCCCCGGCGAGGCCGGCCCCCACAATCACCACATCCCAGATCGAAGAGACACTCATGTTACTCCTTCCGTGCCGCGTTGCATTCAATTTTCCGATGCATGATCCGAAGGAAGCTCTCTCCCATACGGATCCACAACTGATGCGGCTACATCACCGTCCTTGCATGCAATCCCAACTCAGACAATATCGACCCGCTGACGTGGGATAGCGGGACAAGGGCATCCACTTCCTGGGTCGCAGACCAGAGCCCTCACTGGGCGCGGAAGAGCCCCAGCACTTGCAAAGCGGAGCGGCGGACCAGACGCTTTACCTGTATCAATCGCTGGATAGCCAAGAACCGGGACCAGGCCCACTGACTACGAACCCGACGGTCGAAGAAACAGAGGCTCGCATTTTGGCGGGTGGCCGCGGCCCATTGGAATTTGTAGGTCTGATCCCCCTCAAGAAAATCAAATTCGTCATGTCCCGTGCGGATGGCTTCTTCAATGGCGCATCCC
>SWDL01000429.1 GCA_005116795.1 Nitrospira sp.
CGAGAACGCCGCTGGCGGACTTTTTCAGCATCCTGGTAGAGCTCGGTAGCCTCTCGGAACGGGGACACCCAATGCGGATGACTTTTCATGAGGCACGAACGACGCGCCCATCCGGCGAGGAGCAGATCATGCCGACGCCGACCGGCACCGCCTTGCAACAGACCGAGTCCGCGCTGAAGGCGATCGACATCGACCCCCTTCACAGTGCCTATTGGGAGCAACACGAGTGTGTCGTGCTGGAGCGTCTGTTGCCGCCGCCGCTGGTCGAGCATCTCGCCCTCGAAGCGGAACGGGTCCGCCCCTTCGTCAATCGCAATTACGTGCCCAGACACAAGAAGGGCGGCAGCGTGAGCGCCTATGTGCTTCGCCAAGAAGCTCCGGAGACCATGGCGCTCTATCACTCGGAGATCTTTCGCCGCTTCCTGTCCCGGCTGACCGAGGCGACCCTCTTGCTCTGCCCCGATCAGGATCCCCACGCCTTTGCGCTCTACTACTACACGGAACCCGGAGACCACATCGGGTTTCACTATGACACCTCCTACTACAAGGGAGCGCGTTATACGGTGCTCGTGGGGCTGGTGGAGCGATCGACTCACTGCCGGCTGGTTGCGCGACTCTATAAGGGGAGCCGGAATCGGGAAATCCGAGAGGTACGCATCCCGATGGATCCTGGAACGGTGGTGGTCTTCAACGGCGACAAGCTCTGGCACGCCGTGACGCCGCTCGGGGAACAGGAAGAACGGATCGTGCTGACTCTCCAGTACGTGACCAATCGCGAGATGGGGCTGTTGAAGCGCATGTTTTCGAACCTGAAAGATGCCTTTGCCTATTTCGGCCCTGCCGCCTTGTTGCGCCGGCCGCCGGCCCACAAGGCATAGAGAAAAGCCATGAAGCTGAGCCTGTGGCTCCCAGAGGTGGAAATGAAGCAGGCCCCCGCGGCGCTCAATCTGGCTCGAGTGGCCCCGGTGTTCCGATACATCGACAGCGGCGAGCGCGCGGGAAGGTATCTCGCGGAGTTCCCCGACATGGTGGAGGCGCTGGATGCGGTCGTGATGCTGATCGAGGAAGTCGTCAAGATCCCGGGCCTCCGCATGACGATCGCAGACCGGCAGGTCGTCAGACCGGTTCAATTCTGGAGCGCCCTGCTCTGCTATTGGGAAAGTCTTGGGGAGCAGGATCAGCCGGGCTACTGCCTCCGCCGTTCGGCCAGGCTGAGCGATGTGTCGGGATGTCCGAGCCAGGCCTGCTTGTCTCATTGCCAGTTCATCTGCACGCGATGTCTGAGTGTCGTGCACGAGCGTGGAGCGCCCCCGGTCGGGAGCCAGCTCTTGGCCATCGCGCGACAGGCGGAAGTGGACTGGTGCCCGAATCTCAAGTTGCCGTGAAGCGGTCCTCGTGAAGCGTATCTCGTAGGGAGGTTATTGATGGAAACAAGGGGACGAATGATACCGCTGCTCGCAGGCTGTGTGATCATGATGTTGGTAAGCGAGCCGGCCTTTGCGGATGGCGCTCATCGCGGCCATGAGGCGCCGCAGCTTGTCGGCCAGCCGACCACCACGGTCACTTACCAGGGCAACCGCGTCACGATCACGTTCGGGCCGGTGGACCTGCCCTCGGCGCATGACGGCGAGTTGGCGGCCAGCCTTCCTAGGCATATCTTTTCCCTGCCGGAAGATATGACCATGGTGGGGTTCCGGTCGGCGGTCTTCACGAAAGACGGCACCCCGCTCCCGCGCCAGTACCTCCACCACATCCTGCTGATCAACCAGGACAAGGAGAGCGTGTCATGCGCCGACGAACCGCTGTTTGTGGCCGGGGCGGGACTCGAAATGAGCGAGGCGCACTTTTCCGCAGGCTACGGAGTGAAGATGGCCAAAGAGCACAAACACATGGCGATCGTCGCGTTCTATCACGGGGTGCCGCCCACGAAGGATGTGATGGCCAGTTTTACGATGGAGATGGCGCCGAAAGGCGCCCCGGTCCAGGCGATGGATGTCTACCAAGTCGGCGTCAACGTGGTCTGTTATAGCCAGTTCGGCAAGCGGCGGAAGGACGAGAGCGATGAAGGCATCGAAGTCCGGCCCGGCGTGCAGGTGGACCGCGCGCCGCTCAAGTTTCGGATGGACGGATGCGTCAAGTTTGCGTACCCGCACGGCCACGATCACGTGCTTCTGATCGCCCTGGAGAATAGGACCGAGCGGAGAACCCTGCTCAGGACGGTGCCGGACGTCGAGGCGGACGGGTCGTTTTTGACCTTCCGCCCGCAACAGATTTACCAAGATGCGAAGGGCTTTGAGGTGAACGCCAGGGATGACTACGAGATGGTCATGGTCCATCATCGTCCGTTGCAAGACCCTCGACCCAATCACGGCATGGGCAATTATCTATTGTATATGACCTCGGGGCGCTGTCCGGCTCAGTGAGGGGACCGGCTCCGCGAAGCGGTGCCGGTCCCCGTTTTTCCCATGTCCCCGTTTTTCCCACTCCGGAGGAAGGGCGAAGGTGACGGATGCGGGTGGCGTCCTCTCTATTCAACCGTCTGTATGAGCTCGGCGCCGGTCACGCCTTCGGGGTTCCGGGAGACATCATCTTGCCGCTGTATGACGCGCTCGCGAAGAGTCCGATCAGGCCGATCCTCACCACCCACGAACCGTCCGCCGGGTTTGCCGCCGACGCCTATGCGCGGTTGAAGGGTATCGGGGTGGCGATCGGAACCTATGGGGCGGGCGCGCTGAACATGGTGAACGCGATTGCGCAGGCCTATGCCGAAAAGTCTCCGGTGGTGGTCCTCACCGGAGCCCCGGATATCGCCGGTCGAGATCCGGACCTCCTGATCCATCACAAGGTGAGAACCTTCGACACCCAGCGCCGGGTGTTCGAAGAGACGACGGTTGCCAGCGCGGCGTTGGACGACCCATCGACGGCCTATCGTGAGATCATTCGAGTGCTCGGCGCCGTGATTCGCGAGAAACGGCCGGGGTATCTCGAAATCCCGCGTGACATGGTCTGGGCCGACATCGCGGAGGGAACGGTCCGATCGGCCTTCACCCCGGAGCGGGACCCTGTCGCGCTGACGGAGGCGATCCAGGAGATCACGGTCAAGATGGCAAGAAGCCGAAGCCCGGTGATCCTGGCCGGCATCGAGATCATGCGGTTGGGGGTCAGAGATCGACTGATTCGGCTGGCGGAACGCCT
>SWDL01000430.1 GCA_005116795.1 Nitrospira sp.
GTGATTGTCGAACTCGTGTCGCCGGCCAGACGGTGGGCACAGGCGGTGGCCGCGCTCCCGACGACGATTCCTTCCTCGCTGGCGTATTTTTGGTCGGACCGCCTCCATCGCCGGCTCCAAGAGGCTGCAGGGAGATGGCGTTTTGACGCGGTATTCGTCCACTGCGCCTTCGTCGCGCCCTATGTGGACGGCATCGACACCCGGTACCGGTTCCTCGATTTTGTCGATATGGACTCAGGGAAGTGGGCGGAATACGCTCGTCACCGGGCGTTTCCGCTCTCTCTCGGGTACGGTCTCGAGGCCGCAAAACTGAGAGCGTATGAACGGACGGCCGCCTCGAAATTTCATCAGTGCGGCGTGACCACACAGGGCGAGCTCGAGACCTATCAGACGCTGGGGGTGTCGGTGCCCTGCGCCGTCCTCCCGAACGGAGTCGACACGGGGTACTTCACGCAAAGACCTCAAGGGCCTTCCGGAGGGGCGGTCATTGCGTTTCTTGGTCGGATGGACTACTACCCCAACGTCGACGGGGTCCTGTATTTTGCCAGGGAGGTGTTCCCCCTGGTTCGCGCTCAGAAGCCGTCTGCTGAGTTCCGCATCATCGGAATGAACCCCACGGCCGAGGTTCGAGCACTGGCCAACGTACCCGGGATTCTTGTGACGGGCCGTGTACCTGATGTCCGACTCTACATGCAGGATGCGACTCTCACGATCGCACCGTTGCGGATTGCGCGGGGCACGCAGAACAAGGTGCTTGAGTCCATGGCGATGGGCATTCCGGTCGTGGCCACAACTCCAGCCGCCAGGGGCGTCCAGGCAGAGGCCGGCAAGCATCTGCTGGTCTCCGACACGCCGCGGGGAATGGCGGATCATATAGTGCGACTCGTGGAGGATGTCGATCTTTGCCGATCGCTTGCGGCCGCCGCGCATGAACAGGTTCAGCGGGCCCACAATTGGGCGTCCACCTGCGGCCAACTGGAAAAGATGTTGAGCCACGCCCCCATCCCTATTGCCGCTTGATGACCCGCTACACAGTCCCCCTGGTTGATCCCTCACATCCCTTCCTCTCCTGTTCCTTCTCCGTTCTTCGTTTCCTGATCGCTGGACATCGCTCTTACGTCACGAAGCCCGTGTCAGGTCCATGTCGGAAAAATCCGGCGCAGGCATTGCCCTGTCGGATACTCTGCCGATTCTTCTTTGCTCGTTCGTGTCTCTTATTGCTGATTCGTTTCGGTTCATGTATGGTGGAAAAATCGTAGCAGAGAATACTAGGCTGGCCGGACCGGCACCAACCTTTTGTAGGATTGCCGAAACATTCGAACATCCGATATAGTCCGGCTTCAGTCGGCGGGCTTCCGATGTGTCAGCCGGTAGGCTTCGGATGTCGTGACAGTCTTCAACGCTGGGACCGACACAGCCTGTTGAAGGACATCGGTAGGGCGGTGGATGATGAGCCAGGATCTTAGCAGAGTGGGGTGTCATCGTGCGCGACGCTGATCCCATGAAAAGCGAGCCTTCGGCGATGGGCCTCCACGACCGGTACGTGCATGCCCGGATGAATTCACTCGGGCTGACCAATCGTCAGCAGGAAGTCGTCGAACTGTTGATGCAGGGGCTCAGTAACCGAGAGATCGCCGACCGATTACTGATCGAAGTGGATACGGTCAAAGTTCACTTGCGGGATATTTTCAACCGGCTCAACGTGCATCGACGGACGGCTCTGGTCGCCAAGATTCTCGAGCTCAGGCCTCTTCCATAGCGCGCCGATTTCCTCGATACCGCTATCTCCATCGGTCTTGTGGGGGTCTCCATGTCCCGGTCGGGGCGCGGCCTCTCGCACAGCGCCGGCAGACAGAGTGGGCTCGCGATCAGCGCAGGCGGAGACCCTGAGGTCTCGTCGGAGCCATACTGTCGGCGCTGAGCGTTTTGAAGCCGGGCACGATCCTCCACCCCATGTTCTGGGCAAGACCCTTGGTGCTATAGGCCCCGACGTCTTGATAGGTCGCGCGCGGGAGCCCATTGAAGTCCGTCAGAGGGAGACGGGCGGCCTCTGCCGTGTTTCGGAGCGGAGAGCCGGTCACGGGCCAGAAATCGCGTGTCCCTGGGCTTACGAAGGCCCCCGTCGCGGTGCCTCCCGAAAGGAATCGAGTTCCATCAACGCCGGCCCCGACGATCGTGCCGTCGATGTAGTTGGCCCGCACGAGGACGGTAGGTCCGCTCAATCCCGTCGTGTACACCGCCATCGCCCCGCCGCAATAGAGCGCGTTGTTGGCCAGCACCATGTCGGAGGCCCCGGCCCATCTGAGCGACGCGCATTCCGTGTTCCCATAGACCGTATTGTTCACAAACAGGACATTCCGGAGCGAGGCGACCTGCTCGTGGGGATAGGACGCTAATCCGCTGTTGGACTGTAACACGACGTTATTCTGCACCACCGCATCCGACAGCGCCACGATGCCTTCACCGCACTGCCAGACGACATTCCCCTCCACGGTATTCGAAGCGGCGGCACCCCCATAGACCAAGATGCACGGGTAGGCAGTCCCCAGTGTCGTGGTGTGGATCACGTTGTGGCGAATGAGATTGCCGCCGGAGCCCACCTTCACTTCGATTCCGTCGTTGCCTCCGCTGCTGGTCCCGCGTAGATCGTGGATGTAGTTGAACTCGATCACGCTATTGGTCACCCGGCAGGTGCCGCTGTTACAGCCGAGGTATAATCCTTCGCCCTCAGTCGATCCCAGCGTATACAGTCCTGTGTGATGGATCTGGCTGTGACGGACGGTCAAGACATCGGTATCGCCGCTGTTCGCGGTTAACGCAGCATCGCCCGTCTCCGCGATCTCACTGTCCTCGATCGTGATGTGGTGATTGGTCCCCAGGAGCCGTACCCCAAGGTCTCCACCCTTGAAGATGAGCCCTCGCAAGGTGAGATACGACGAGTCGGCAATCTCCATATTGTTCTGATCATAGTCCCCGTTGGGGCGGACCGGCCGCGTGATGACCGGTAACTCCCCGGTCGCGGCACGAATGAGGATGGGCTGCTGGGCCGTGCCGTGCAGGTTGGAAAGCACCCTGGCGCAGGTCTGAGAATAGGTGCCGCCGTGCAGGATGAGGGTATCCCCGGCCCGCAGGGTGTTCGCGGTATTCTCAAACTCTTCATTGCACGAGGTATCCGCGTTGGACGGTGAGAGTTCGATGACCCGTCCAGTTGATGGTGCGGGGGGCGGGGACGGCGCAGGCGGAGGGGTCGGGCTCAAGGTCGTCGCTGTGGCGACAGCCGAACTGACCGAAGTATTCCCGGCTGCATCGTAGGCTGCCACGGCATAGCTATAGGTCGTTCCTGCCGTCAGCCCTGTCTGACTATACGCAGTCGCACTGGTCACGGCAATTTGGGAGCCGCTACGGTACAGTTTGTAGCCCACCACGCCCACGTTATCGGTGGAGGCCCCCCATGCCAAATTGATCTGGGTCTGAGACGCGACCGTGGCAGTCAGGCCGCCGGGAATGCTTGGGGCTGACGTGTCGGCAGCCGGAAGAGGGGCAGGGGAGGGGGGCG
>SWDL01000431.1 GCA_005116795.1 Nitrospira sp.
CAGCGCGGGGTTCCGGTCGAGATCATCAAGCTGTACGGCTCGATTGAGCTGGCTCCCATCGTGGGACTGGCGGATCGGATTGTGGATCTCGTGTCGAGCGGCAAGACGCTGAAGGCGCATCATCTGGTGGAGGCCGAAGTCATTGCCCATTCCACGGCCCGGCTCATTGTGAATCGGGCCAGTTTGAAGTTGAATCATCAGGTCATCACGCAACTCATTGCCCGATTAGACGCCGGCTGCCGACAGATGAATGGGCGGCCTCGATCCCGCAAGGCCAGGTAACGGGGACAGGCGACGAGGAGACAGGCGATGAAGGTCATCTCAAGCACCGACCGGACGTTCAAGGCCATGGTCAAGCGGGCGACGTCGCGATCCAGCCCGCAGAGCGCCAAGGTCGACAACAGCGTGCGCACGATCCTAAAGGCCGTCCAGCGCGCGGGCGACTCCGCGGCGGCGCGGTACACGAAGAAGTTCGATCGCGTGTCGCTCAAGCCCGCGCAGTTTCGCGTCGGCCCGGAGCAGGTGAAGGAAGCCTATTATAAGATCCGCAAAGACGAGGGCGATGCCTTGCGGTACGCCGCCCAGCGCATCACCTTGTTCCATGAACGGCAGCGGACCCGGACCTGGATGTACCAGGATGACGGCGCCACGCTCGGCCAGATGATCCAGCCTCTGGACGCGGTCGGTCTCTATGTGCCCGGAGGGAAAGCGGTCTATCCCTCGACGATCTTGATGACGGCCATTCCCGCAAGAGTGGCCGGGGTGCCGCGGGTGGTCATGTGCACCCCGCCGTCAAAGGAGGGCATCAGCCCCTATGTGCTCGTGGCGGCCGACATCGCGGGCGTGAATGAGATCTACCAGATCGGCGGGGTGCAGGCGATCGGCGCCATGGCCTACGGCACGAAGACGCTGGCGCGGGTCGACAAGGTCGTGGGCCCCGGCAATGTGTACGTCGCGGCGGCGAAGCGCATGATCTTCGGCGACGTGGACATCGATATGGTCGCGGGGCCGAGCGAGTTGCTGGTGGTGGCCGACGAATCGTCGAATCCGTCTCATGTCGCCGCGGACCTGCTCTGTGAAGCGGAGCATGACGAGGAAGCCCAGGTCTTCCGGGTGACGCCCTCGGCCCGGCTCGCCCGGCAGGTGGTCGGCGAGATACAGAGCCGGCTCAAGAAACTGGGGCGCGCGAAAATTCTGGAGAAATCGCTGGCCCACCATGCGGTGGCCTTCGTCGTGGCCTCGCTGGACGAGGCGATCGATCTCGCCAACGAGATCGCCCCCGAGCATCTGACCCTTTCAGTGGATCGGCCTTTTGAGTACTTGGAGCGCATCCGTCACGCCGGGGCGTTGTTTCTCGGCCGGTACACGCCGCCGGCGGTGGCGGACTACGTCGCCGGTCCGAATCATGTCCTGCCGACGGGAGGGACGGCGCGATTCTTTTCGCCGCTGTCGCTGGATGACTATGTGAAGAAGAGCAACATCATTTCCTATAGCAAGGAAGAGCTGTCGAAGGTCCGGCAGTATGTGGCCAGGATGTCGCAGATGGAGGGCCTGGATGCCCATGGCCAATCAATGGAGAGCCGATACTCATGAAGCCCACTGATTCGCCGCGCCGCGGCCTGATCGAACGGACGACGACGGAAACCTCCGTGAAGGTCGAGTGGGGGCTGGACGGGGTCGGGAATGGGAAGATCCACACCACGATCCCCTTCCTGGACCACATGCTGACCTTGCTCGCCAAACACGGGTTCTTCGACTTGACCGTACAGGCCAACGGCGATACCGACATCGATGAGCACCACACGATCGAGGACATCGGCATCGTGATGGGGGGGGCGCTCAAGCAGGCTCTAGGGGGAAAGGAGCGTATTCGCCGTTTCGGGTTCGCCTCCGTGCCGCTGGATGAAACGTTGGCGCAGGTGACGGTGGATCTGAGCGGGCGCCCCTACCTCGTCTACCGGGTGGAACTCCCGAGCCGCCGGATCAAGTCGTTCGACCTGGGATTGTTTGAAGACTTTTTCCAGGCCCTGGTCACCCATGCCGCGATGAATCTTCACGTCAATCTGCTCTATGGGCGGAACCCGCACCACATCATGGAGGCGATCTTCAAGGGGCTCGCGAAGGCCTTGGATCAGGCCACCGGGATTGACGAGCGGATCTCCGGTCTGTTGTCGACGAAGGGCGCGTTGTAGGCCTGAGCCGTGAGGGGGGGTGGAACTCGTGTGGTCTCGGTCTGAATTGCGCGTCACGCGTCACGCGTCACGTTTCACGGGTCTTGTATGATCGCCATCATCGACTACGGGATGGGGAACTTACGCAGCGTGCAGAAGGCCTTTGAGACCGTCGGCCACCCTGCCGTCGTGACCCGCGATCCCCGGACGGTGAGGGAGGCGGCACGAGTCGTGTTGCCCGGCGTCGGGGCCTTTGCCGATTGCATGGCGAACCTCAATCAATACGACCTGGTCGAGCCGATTCGACAGGCCATCTCAAGCGGAAAGCCCTTTCTGGGGATCTGTCTGGGCCTGCAGCTGCTGTTCACGGAGAGCGAAGAATTCGGGACCCACAAGGGCCTCGATGTGATTCACGGCCGTGTCGTCCGCTTTCCAGTCGGGCGCCCGACCGGCTCACCGAGCGGAGCCGCGACCAGTCTCAAGGTGCCGCACATGGGCTGGAATGCCATTACGCTGACCCAGCGCTCCCCGCTCCTGACGGGTCTCAACGACGGAACACGCCTCTACTTTGTTCATTCGTACTACGTCGTGCCTGACGATCCGTCGGTCGTCTGTACGCAGACCTCCTACGGAGTGACCTTTGCCTCGAGCATCAGCCGAGACAATATTTTTGCCTGTCAATTTCATCCGGAGAAGAGCCAGCGCGCGGGTCTGCAGATCATTCGCAACTTCGCCGTCTGGTCCTGAGGGGCCTGTGATCAACTCAAGCGCATTCACATGGGGACTCTGTGTCGCGGTGGCCGTGGCGTGCGGGTGCGCGCCCGCCAAGGTCACGTATCAGGCCTCGTCCGAGCTGGAGCGGTATCGGCTGGCGACGATCGCCGTGCTGCCGTTCGAGGCGCTCAAGACGCCGCAGTATCTGTCGACTGCGCAGACCGAAGTGCCGGTGCCCGCAGGGGCGAGGCGATCGGATATTGTGTTCAGCATTCCGCCGTCCGGGCAACCCTGCGGGAAAGAAGAGACTGTCTCGGTGCCGCTCCAGGCGGCTGAAAAAGTCACCGGTCTGGTGCTCGCCAAGGGGCAGGATCGCGAAGGGGTGCGATGGTTCAGGCCTGAAGAGACGGCTGCGATCATCCGTTCCCTAGGGACACCGGAACGCGGGGTCACCACGGAAAAGCAGGCCTGGCAGGTTGCGGCGCGACTCGGGGCGGACGCCGCGTTGATCGGCCGGGTACGGGTCTATCAGGAGCGGGGTGGGAGCAAGTACGGAGGCAGTCCGGCGGAAGTCGGCTTCGAAGTGCGTCTCATCGGCCCGGATGGCGTCACGCTCTGGAGCGGAAACTACTACGAGCGGCAGCGGCCGTTTGTGGAGGACGCCTGGGGGTCTGTGCGGCGGGGTTTTGTCTTTGTCACCGCCGATGAGCTGGCGGACTATGGCGCCGAGCAGATCGCCAAACAACTTCCGGTCGGGACCCCGGGCGCTCGATAAGCCATCTGGAACCATCTGTGCTGGTTATCCCTGCGATTGATCTCAAAGACGGGCGCTGCGTCCGTCTCCGGCAAGGGGACTTGCAGCGCGAGACCGTGTATTCGGATGATCCGCCGGCCATGGCCGGACGATGGGAAGCGCAGGGCGCCCGGTGGCTGCACCTGGTCGATCTCAACGGGGCCGTCGACGGCAATCCGAAGAATCAATCGGCTATCGAGGCCATTGTCCGGGCGGTGTCCGTGCCGGTGCAGGTCGGCGGCGGGATCCGGACGGTCGAAACGATCAGCCGGTACCTCTCGATCGGCGTGGCGCGAGTCGTGCTCGGGACGGCAGTGCTGGAGCAGCGGACGCTGTTGGATGAGGCCTGCACCCGGTTCCCGGATCGCATCTTGGTCGGGATCGACGCGCGGAACGGACAGGTCGCGGTGCGTGGCTGGACCAGCCTCTCAGCGACGACCACGCATGACTTGCTGGCGCAATTGAAAGGCTATGCCCTGGCCGGTATCATCTATACAGATATTTCTCGGGATGGCATGCTGGAGGGGCCGAACCTGGAGGGATTAAAAGATATTGCGTCCCGCTCGCCCGTGCCGGTGATCGCATCAGGTGGGGTCAGTTGCGTGGAGGATGTGCAGGCGATCAAAGCGATCGGCCCGTCGGTCAGGGGGGTGATCGTCGGGAAAGCCCTCTACGACGGGAAACTGGATCTGCGCGCCGCGCTGGCCGCCGCGATGATGTAAGGAAGGTCAGGGCTAAGGCTGGAGGCAAGAGTGGCGCGGACTCAACCTGAACCTCAACCTAAGCCGGCGTCGCATGTTGACCAAGCGCATCATCCCCTGTCTTGACGTCAAAGACGGGCGTGTCGTCAAAGGCGTGTCCTTCGTCGATCTCCGTGATGCGGGCGATCCGGTCGAAGTCGCGCGGCGGTACGACGAAGAAGGGGCCGATGAGATCTGCTTCTTGGATATCACGGCGTCTCATGAGAATCGAAAGACGATCCTTGACGTGGTGGCCCGCACGGCCGAGCAGGTCTTCATGCCTTTGACGGTAGGCGGGGGCGTCCGAACGGTCGATGACATCCGGCAGCTCCTGAACGCCGGTTCCGACAAGGTGAGCATCAATACCGCAGCCGTGGAACGGCCCGAATTCGTCAAAGAGGCCTCGGCCCGGTTCGGGAGCCAGTGTATCGTCGTGGCGATCGACGCGAAGAGGCGGGCGCCCGGCGGCGGAGCAGGCTGGGAGGTCTATACGCATGGAGGCCGCCGTCCGACCGGCTTGGATGCTGTGGCCTGGGCTCGACAGATGGAGCGCTACGGCGCCGGAGAACTCTTGCTCACCAGCATGGATCAGGACGGCACGAAAGACGGCTATGATCTGGGTCTCACGGCGGCCATCAGCACGTCGGCCTCGATTCCCGTCATTGCGTCCGGGGGCGCGGGGACGCTGGAGCATCTGTACGACGGGTTTGTGTCGGGACGGGCCGATGCCGTGCTGGCCGCATCGATTTTTCACTATCGGACGTTGACCATCGCCCAAGCCAAGCGCTACCTGCATGAGCGGGGCATTCCGGTCAGGCTCGCGACCGCTGACGCGTAACCGATGGATCTGAACCGCTTACATTTCGACGAGCGTGGGTTGCTGCCCGCTGTGGTGCAAGACTGGCGCGACGGCACCGTGTTGATGGTCGGCTATATGACTCGCGAGGCCGTAGAGCAGACGCTTGTGACGCAGTCCGTCCACTTCTGGAGCCGATCGCGGAACCGGCTGTGGGAGAAGGGCGAGACCTCCGGCCACCGGCTGTTGCTCAAAGATATGTTTGCCGACTGTGATCGCGATACCCTGCTCGTGAAGGCGGAGCCGATCGGTCCGACCTGTCATACGGGAGAGCGGGCCTGCTTCTTCACCCGGCTTGACGGAGAAGCCGGGGACGGCACGAAGACTGAGGCCGCTTGGGGGGGGATCGTGCGGCGGGTGTATGAGACGATCCAGGAACGGAAACGATCTCCGCAGTCGGGCTCCTACGTGTCGCGCCTGTTCGCCGGGGGGGCCGACCGGATGCTCAAGAAAGTTGCGGAAGAGGCGGGGGAGGTTCTGCTGGCGTCCAAGAACGGCAAGCGGGAAGAGATCATCTCTGAGACGGCCGATCTGTTATTCCATACGCTCGTGGTCTTGGGCTACCATGATGTGACCCCCGAAGAGGTGTACCAGGAGTTAGCGAGTCGCTATGGACAGTCCGGCCTGCGCAAGGACAAGGGGCAGGAAGGAGGCGGATGACGACCGGGTGTCTATTTTGCCGGATCGTGAGCCGGGATATCCCGGCGGCGGTGGTATATGAGGACGAGCAAATCCTCGCCTTCGATGACATCAATCCCCAGGCGCCCGTCCATACGCTGGTGATTCCCAAGCTCCATCTGTCGTCCATCGCCGAGACCACGCCGGAGGATGCGCCGCTGCTCGGGCAACTGATCCGTGTCGGAAGCCAGATTGCCCGCGACAAGGGCGTGGCTGAAACCGGGTATCGGCTGGTGGCCAACACCGGACGCCACGGCGGGCAGAGCGTCTTGCATCTTCATCTGCACCTCCTCGGCGGCCGGCCGATGCAGTGGCCGCCGGGGTGATCGTCCCGCATTGACAGCATTTTCCCGCGTCTGTTAGAGTGCCCGGTCGTTTTATCGGTCGTGCAGGTTCCTTCCAGGCCGGCGTCGGCACAGACCCGGTTCAATGCCGTATTTATTGGGTCGGGAGCGGGATTCTCTGTGAGCCAGGGCCTCATTCCTCAGGACATTATTGACCGGATCAAGGATCGCCTCGATATCGTCGAGGTCGTGTCGGCCTACGTCTCGCTGACCCGGGCCGGGCAAAACCTCAAGGGGCTCTGTCCGTTTCACGTCGAGAAGACGCCGTCGTTTTCGGTCAGCCCGTCACGCCAGATCTTTCACTGTTTCGGGTGCGGCGCCGGGGGGAATCTCTATACCTTCCTGATGCGCCTCGAAGGACTGTCCTTCCCCGAGGCGGCGCGGAAGCTGGCGCACAAAGCCGGCGTGGAGATTCCCGAGAATTGTACGCCCGGGCAACGCCAGACCGCCGAGGTCCGGGAGCGGATTCAACACGTCAATGAGGCGGCTGCCGCACACTTTGGGCGGAATCTCATGGAGGCAAGCCACGGGCGTCAGGCGCGGGCCTATCTCGCTGAGCGAGGCCTCACACCGGAGACGATCGAGCAGTTTCGCATCGGGCTCGCGCTGCCGGCTTGGGACGGCCTATTGAAGGCGCTGACGCAGCGCGGGGCATCCGTGGACGATCTCCTCGCCGCAGGGCTCGTCGTGCCGAAGGAGGCCACAGCCGGAAAAGTCGGCCACGCCTCCGGCTGCTACGACCGGTTCCGCCACCGCGTCATGTTCCCAATCCACGACCTGTCCGGGCGCGTGATCGGATTCGGCGGGCGCGTGATGGATGAGGGGGCTCCGAAGTATCTGAATTCGTCCGATACGCCGCTGTTCTCGAAGGGGCGGACGCTGTTTGCGTTGGATCGGGCTCGCGAAGCGGCGACCAGGGCCAAGTCCCTCATTCTCGTCGAGGGCTATTTCGACGCGGTGGCGATGCACCAAGCCGGGATCCGCCACGTGGCCGCCACCTTGGGGACGGCCCTCACGCCCGAGCATGTTCAGATGATCCGGCGATTCGTCGGGCAGGTCGTGTTGCTCTTCGATCCAGATCCGGCGGGCGTCAATGCGGCGCTGCGGGCGCTCGACCTCTTTGCGAATTCCGGCATCGAGGTGCGCGTCGTCTCGTTGCCGACGGGCCATGATCCCGACACCTATGTGCGGCAGGGAGGGGCTGAAGCCTTCGCCACCCTCCAGGCGGCGGCGCCGAGCTTGATGGCATTTTCCGTGGACCATTGCGTGCAACTGGCTGAAGGGGGCAGCCTGCAGGCCAGGGTGCAGAGCGTGGATGCCGTCTTGAAGACCATCCGGAAGGCGACCAACCGCGTGGAGCAGGAAGCCTACTTGCGAGATATCGCGGAACGGCTGGGTGTCAGTCAGTCGTTGCTCGTGGAGCGGTATCGGGAGCTGGCGCCGGCGCGCCGACCCGGCGCGAGGAGCGGGGCGGCGCGTCCGCAGTCGGACGAGGCATCGCGGCCCCTGGGAACTCCCGAAGAGCGCGATCTCGTGTACCTGATGGTCCAGGGACGGCTGACGACCGAGACGCTGAGGGACCTGCAACCGGACTGGTGGATCACGCCGGCCTTTCGCCGCTTGGTGGAGTTGGCCAAGCAGGGTCAGGAGCGTGACGGACATCTGGAGCTTCGCGCGTGGCTGGATGAGGCGCTGGCAGACGGCCTGTGCGCCTCCATCGCTTCGGAGTTCTCCCTGGCCGAGCGCCATTTTGATGATGTCGAGGAACATATCCGGGGCTGTCTCGACACGTTGAAGCGAAAGCAGCGGGAATCGGTGTTTCGCGATCTGGTGGTCCAGTTGCGGGCCGCGGAACGCGACGGCCGCGAGTCGGATGCCGAGCGGTTGAACGCGCAAGTCAACGAATGGCGTCTCAGTAAGGCGGGCGCGGTCGCCGGCCAAGTTGAATAGAACACGAATCTGGAGCCAATCCCTATGCGGAAAGACGAAGAATTGAAAGGCCAGGTCAAGAAGCTGATCTCCCGGGGCAAGGAGAAAGGCTATTTGACCTACGACGATCTGAACAATGCCCTGCCTCCCGACCTCGTCTCCTCCGATCAGCTCACGAATCTGATGGTGACCTTCGGTGAGATGGACATCGACGTCATCGACGCGACCGAAGCCGAGCGCAGCCAGAAGCTGGCTGATGGCGAAGACGGGGCGGTGGAGAGCGAGGAGTCGGAAGAAGCCGACGCAGGCGAAAAGGAAATTGATCTCACGCCGGGGGTCCTCAGCCGGACCGATGACCCCGTCCGCCTGTACCTCACGGAGATGGGCAGCGTGGCTCTGCTCAGCCGGGAAGGCGAAATTGAAATCGCCAAGCGGATCGAGGAAGGCAAAAACGATATCGCGTTCGCCGTCTTCGGCCTGCCGATGATCATGGAGGCGGTGCTGGAGCTGCGCGAGACGTTGAAGGCCGAGAAAATCGCCGTCCGCGAGATCGTGCTGGTCCAGGAGCAGGAAGAGGAGGTCGAAGAGGAGGCACCCGAACGGGACGATACCGAACTGCGGGAGAAGACGCTCGACGCGCTGACGAAAATTCGGAAGCCTGCCAAGGTGCTCATGGATCTGTACGTGGCGGCCCGCAAGGCGGGACACAATCCCGCGAAGCTCCTCCGCATGAAAAAGCAGATCAAAGACGCCCGCCAGCAGGTGGTGGAAAAGATCGAAGCCGTGAATTTGAACCCGCTGCTCAAGGATCGCCTGGTGCAGCAGGTGCGGGATCTGGCGGCGAAGATTCGGTCCGCCGAGCGCGAGATCATCCAATGCCAGCGGAAGCTCGGCTCATCGGGGGAGGCGGGACTGGAGCTGTTGCGGCGACTCGGCCGCAGCCGGCAGGACCTGCTGGCGGTGCGCCGCAAGAGCGGGCTCTCGGAAGAGGCGCTCCAGGACATCAAGAAAGTCTTCCAAACGGCGAAGAATCGGATCCACGAGCTCGAAGAGACCGAAGCCCTGATGTCTGCCGAGGAGATCAAGGATGCCGTGCGCATGCTGGATCTGGCCGACGACAAGGTCAAGCGCGGGAAAGCCGAGCTGGTCGAGGCCAACCTGCGCCTCGTCGTCAGCATCGCGAAGAAGTACACGAACCGAGGCCTTCAGTTTCTGGACTTGATTCAGGAAGGCAACATCGGGCTCATGAAGGCGGTCGACAAGTTCGAATACCGGCGCGGCTACAAGTTCAGCACCTACGCCACGTGGTGGATTCGTCAGGCCATCACGCGCGCGATCGCCGACCAGGCGCGCACCATCCGTATTCCGGTGCACATGATCGAGACGATCAACAAGCTGATCCGGACCTCGCGGCACCTCGTGCAGCAGCTGGGGCGCGAACCGACGCCGGAAGAAATCGCCGTGCGGATGGAATTGCCGCTGGACAAGGTGCGGAAGATTCTGAAGATTGCGCGCGAGCCCATCTCGCTCGAAACCCCGATCGGCGAGGAGGAAGACAGCCATCTCGGCGATTTCATTGAGGACAAGAAGGCCATCTCGCCCTTGGATGCGGCCGTGCGCTACGATCTGCAGCGTCAGATCAACAGCGCGCTCGAGACGCTGACGCCCCGGGAGGAAAAGGTGTTGCGGAAGCGATTCGGCATCGGGGAAGCCACGGACCATACGTTGGAAGAAGTCGGACAGGACTTTGAGGTCACCCGCGAGCGCATCCGGCAGATCGAGGCCAAGGCGCTGCGCAAGCTGCGGCACCCGAGTCGGAGCAAGAAGTTACGCAGCTTTGTGGAGAGTCTGTAGTCGGCGATTGACAGCGGGCCGACCAGCCGAATAGAATCAGCCGCTTGGTCAGGCGGCTTGAGACCCCGAGGGCCCATAGCTCAGGTGGTCAGAGCGGCTGACTCATAATCAGTTGGTCCCAGGTTCGAATCCTGGTGGGCCCACCATGGTGACAGGGTACGTCTCAGGATGGTCAACATCCTGCGTCATGAGGTTTGAGTGAACGCAGATTTAGCACCGCTTATCGCACTGCAGACCCTCGATCTTCGGATCAACGAGCTCTCCGATCAACAGCGAAAAATTCCGGCCCACCTCGAGGCTGCGGAAGTCCCGCTCCGTGACGCCAAGACTAAGCTCGATCAGGCCAAAAACTCGCTTGAGGTCTCGCTCAAAGAACGGCGCGATCGCGAGCGGGATTTGGACGTCCAGGAGGTGCAGGTGGAGAAGTTCCGCGCCCGCCTGACGGAGCTGAAGACCAACAAAGAGTATCAGGCCGCCCTCTTCGAAATTGAGATGGCGAACAAGCGCAAGCGCGACATCGAGGACGGTCTTCTGGTCCTCATGGAGGCGGTGGAGAAATGGCAAGCCCAGGTCAAAGACGGGGAGCGGCTGGCGCAGGAGACCCTGGCGGCCTTTCAGGCCAAGAAGCAGGAACTGGACGCCGCCCAGGCCCGCCTGACCGCTGAGCTGGCCCAGCTCGGCGAGCATCAGAACGCCAAGATGGTCGGGATCAGTAAGGGGCTCCTCGATCGATACCGCAAGCTCAAGGCCGGGAAGAAGGATCTTGCCCTGGTCCCGGTCCGCAACGGCATCTGCTCAGGCTGCCGTCTTCAACTGCCTCCTCAGCTCGTCGCGGAAGTCAAGCGTGGCGATGCGCTCCAGTCCTGTAGCTACTGCCAGCGCATCCTCTTCTACGAAGGCGATCCCGGCGCCCACACCGGGCCCGCTGCCGAATCTCCCTCCCTCGCCGCCACCGGCAAATCGTCGGACTGATTGCGGTGTGTTTTCCACGGTCTTTGTTCCTCAGATCTTCTCGATCTCCAAGTCATGAGGACTGGATCGACCTCATCTCGAACTTGATTGGCGGAAACGACCCCGCAATTCAGGATTGTCTCTTACGAGCACGTGGGCCCTGAAATTTTGGAGAAAGTTGATGAGTTGATGGTCGGGCGACCCGGCCCCTTCGGCTTGATGTCTCGACGGTCGATCCGTATACTGAATCCGCGTGTAGGAGAGGACCGGGTGGTCGCTCGCGAGGCGACTCGCGGGAGGAAAGTCCGGACTCCATGGGCCGGGGCGCTGGGTAACACCCAGGCGGAGCGATCCGACACTAGCGCCACAGA
>SWDL01000432.1 GCA_005116795.1 Nitrospira sp.
CCTGCGGGCGGCTGCAATCACGAAATGCTTCTGGCCGATCCGCCTGATCTGAAGAAGCCGGCGAAACCGGGATCTCCCGTGACGCCGGAGGACAAGGATACGATTCTGACGGCGTAAACTTGGAGTGCAGAACTCTGAACGCTGAATAGTGAATAGAGGGAGGGCTTGTCCTCCGTTCCGCGTGCATCATTCAACGTTCAACGTGTTCCCTATGGCGCACATCATCTCGGTGGTCGTCGAGAATAAGTTTGGGGTGTTGTCGAGGGTCGCCGGCCTCTTCAGCGGGCGGGGCTTCAACATCGAAAGCCTCTGCGTCGCGCCCACGCTGGACCCCTCCATGTCGCTCATGACTATCGTCACCAGCGGCGATGAGCGGATTGTCGAGCAGATCGTCAAGCAGCTCAACAAGCTGATCGACGTGATCAAGGTCACGGATCTCAACGAATCGGAGTTCGTGGCCCGTGAGACGGCCCTGGTCAAGGTCCACACGAAGCCGGAAGACCGGGCCGAAGCCTTGCGGATCGCCGACATCTTCCGCGCGAATGTCGTCGACTCCACACCCACGACCTATACGATCGAGGTGACCGGCGATACCAAGAAAATCGAGGCGATCATCAATTTGCTTCAACCGTTGGGGATCAAGGAATTGATTCGCACCGGTCGTGTGGCGATCGCCCGCGAGGCGATCCGGCCGGCGGTCGCACCACCCAAGAAAGTGGCGAAGGAATAGAGAACGGGTCAGGAGGACTCATGAACATTTACTACGATCGCGATGCCGACTTGCAGCAGATTCGCACCAAGACAGTGGCGATTGTCGGCTACGGCAGTCAAGGCCACGCCCATGCCTTGAATCTCAAGGACAGCGGCGTCAACGTCGTCGTGGGGTTGCGTGAGGGCGCCTCGTGGAAGAAAGCGGAAGCGAGCGGGATCAAGGTTATGCCGGTGGCCGATGCCGTGAGAAGCGCGGAGGTGGTGATGGTCTTGGCGCCGGATGAAGCGCAGGCCGCCATCTATCGAAATGACATCGGCCCCAACCTCAAAGAGAAGTCCTATCTGGCCTTCGGCCACGGGTTCAACATTCACTTCGGGCAGATCGTGCCTCCCAAGCACGTCAATGTGTTTATGGTCGCGCCGAAAGGGCCAGGGCACTTGGTACGGTCCGAATATGCCAAAGGCAGCGGCGTGCCCTGTTTGCTCGCCGTCCATCAGGACCACTCCGGTGTCACGAAAGCGGTGGGGCTCGCCTATGCCAGTGCCGTCGGAGGCGGGCGCGCAGGCATCATCGAGACGAACTTTCGCGAGGAGACCGAGACCGACCTGTTCGGCGAACAGGTGGTGCTCTGCGGCGGCCTGACGGCATTGATCCAGGCCGGGTACGAGACCCTGGTCAATGCCGGCTACTCCCCGGAGATGGCCTACTTTGAGTGTCTGCACGAAGTGAAGTTGATCGTGGACCTGATCTATGAAGGCGGGATTGCCAACATGCGATACTCGATCAGCACCACGGCGAAGTACGGCGACGTCACCCGCGGGCCGCGCATCATCACGGATAGGACCCGCCTGGAGATGAAGCGGATTCTTGAAGAGATTCAGAGCGGCAAGTTTGCGCGGGAATGGGTCCTGGAGAACCAGGCCAACCGTCCCGTCTACAACGCGCTCCTGGCCAAGGGCGAAGCCCATCCGATCGAATCAGTGGGCGGCAAGCTGAGGGCCATGATGCCCTGGCTCAAGAAAGACAAGCTGGTCGATAAGGCGAAGAATTAGACCCTGTCGGCAAGCAGCCGCCGGCAATCAGCCGACGAGAGTGCGCAGCAGGCTGAACGCGCTGGTGACGAGACCCCGAAGATGGCTGACCAGGCCGTCGGTATTCCCATCGTCAAAGAGGGCTTGCCCTTCGTCGCCGGCGCCGGTCTTTCGGCAGTGGTCACGGCCGGCTTGGGGTGGCCGGTTCCCACCGCCCTGCTCGGCCTCGCGACGCTGTTTTGCGCCTGGTTTTTCCGCAATCCCCATCGGGTGATCCCGGAGAGGCCTGGGGCGCTGGTCGCCTCAGGGGATGGGCGCATCCTGGCCGTCGAGGAAGAATTCGAACCGCGGTATCTCAAGGCCCGCAGCATCCGAATCAGCATTTTCCTAAACGTGTTTGACGTCCATGTCAATCGGATTCCTTGCGAGGGCACCATTGAGGGTGTAACGTATCAACGAGGGCAGTTTCTGATCGCCAGCCGACCTGACGCAACGATCCGCAATGAGCAGAATGCGGTGATGATTCGGGCCGGCAGCGGACACCAAGTCCTGTGTGTACAAGTCGCCGGGCTGATCGCGCGTCGGATCGTGTCCTGGGTGTCGACAGGGGAACGGGTGACACGGGGCGAGCGCTTCGGGTTAATCCGATTCGGGTCCCGGATGGATACGTTCCTGCCGATCGGGTCCCACGTCGTCGTCAAGGTCGGTGACCGTGTGAAGGGCGGCGAATCGATTCTCGCTGAGCTGCGATAGGAGGTACGATGGCGGCATGGATGAAAACGAAGGAAGGGAAGCAGCGCCGCGCCGTGTACCTGATTCCCAACCTCCTGACGACCGGCAACCTCTTCAGCGGCCTGTTCTCGATCTTGTCCGTCTTCAACGCCAATTACGTCGTCGCCGCCATCGCGGTGATGGTGGCGCTGATCTTCGACATGCTGGATGGGAAATCCGCCCGTCTGACGAAGAGCACCAGTCAGTTCGGCGTGGAGTACGATTCGTTGGCTGATCTGGTCTCGTTCGGCGTCGCGCCGGGCCTGCTGATCTACTCGTGGGCCTTGAGCACGCACGATATGGGCGGGGCCGCGGTCATGTTCGCATTCGTGGCCTGCGGCGCCCTCCGGCTCGCCCGCTACAACGTCATGTCGGCCACCTCTGAAAGTAAGTATTTCACCGGCCTCCCCATTCCGGCGGCCGCCAGTGTGATCGCCGGCTTGGTCATTTTCGACCATCATATCGTCCGGATGGGCGCGGAGCTCAAGCCGTTCCTGATCCTGATCATCACCCTCGCCTTGGCCTTCCTGATGGTCAGCACCCTCAAGTACCGCAGCTTCAAAGATGTGAAGTTTCGGGGTGGCCATTTCAATTACCTCGTCTGGCCGATCCTGGCCTTGATGCTCGTCGTGGCCTGGCCGCAGGTCATGCTCTTTGTCCTCTTTGCC
>SWDL01000433.1 GCA_005116795.1 Nitrospira sp.
GGGCTGACGCTCACTCCCGCGGCTTCCGCGGACATGGCGGAGCGAGGCTACGATCCGGCCTTCGGCGCGCGGCCGCTCAAACGGCTGATTCAGCAAGACGTTGAAACGCCGATCGCCCGGCTGCTGGTCAAGGGAGAATTACGAGATGGAGAAACCGCGACGGTGGATGTGAAGGACGGAAAAATCGTGGTGATCCCGACGGTCGAAGCGAAAACGGAGTGACGCGTATCTCGCTTTTCGCGCCTTTCACGCACGTCTCGCCTATCCTATCGCCCGGCTTCACGGTTTCTTCAGCCGATCCAAAATCAACGCGACACAGCCGCCCAGCAAGCCTCCTCCGACAATCGCGGTCAGCACCTCCGCGATTTTCGCATCCCACAAGGGTCCCTGCGCCTGCATGACCTCGCGAATCCCCCCCTGCAGCATGATGACGGCGAGCGCCATCGTCGACCCGACCACGAACCACCACGCAAAAATTCGAAAGGACGGCATCAGACTCCACGTTCTCAATCCGGGACTCGATCCAGCGCTCGGTACTGCACGGCTTCCGCCACATGAGCCACCTCGATCGGCTCCGAGTCGGCCAGGTCCGCGATCGTCCGCGCCACCCGCAAGATGCGGCCGTAGGCTCTGGCCGAGAGGCCGAGCTTCGTCATCGCCTGCTCCAACAGATCCTTGGCGGCGGAGGTGATCCCGCAATAACGTTTGAGATGTCTCGGCTTGAGCTGGGCGTTACAGTGCACCCGTTCCTTCGTATAGCGGGCCACCTGCCGGGCCCGCGCCCGGGCCACACGCGTCCGGATGACGATCGAGGACTCGTTCCGCCCCTCGCGGTCGAGTTCCCGAATGGGGACCGCCGGCACCTCCAGATGGATATCGAGGCGATCCAACAGGGGACCGGACAACCGTGAGCGGTACCGCCGGATTTGATGGAGGGTGCAGAGACATTGTTTGGTGCGATCTCCATAGTATCCGCAGGGACAGGGGTTCATCGCGCCCACCAGCATGAACCGCGCGGGATAGGTCAATGAGGCGCTGACACGCGTCAGGACCACGGTGCCGTCCTCCAGCGGTTGACGCAGCCCCTCCAGGACTCCGCGTTTGAATTCCAGAATCTCATCGAGAAAGAGCACCCCACAGTGGGCGAGAGACACTTCGCCCGGCTTCGGCACGGTTCCACCCCCCACCAATCCGGCATCCGAAATACTATGGTGCGGCGACCGGAAGGGGCGAGCCCTCAGCAGCGGTTGCCCGGCCTTCAGCAAGCCTGCGACGCTGTGCACTCGCGAGGCCTCAATCGCTTCGTCCAATCCCAGCGGCGGAAGAATGCCTGGAAGCCGGCGCGCCAGCATCGTCTTCCCTGCCCCCGGCGGCCCAATGAGCAACACATTATGTCCGCCGGCCGCGGCAATCTCCATCGCGCGCTTGGCATGGTCCTGCCCCTTGACGTCGGCAAAATCCTCGTCATCCCCTGGCTCCTGAGCGAGCAGCATGCCCCGATCCACCTCGAAGGACGGGATCGTCTGCGTCCCGCGAAGAAACTCGACGGCCTCCGGGAGAGTCCGCACCGGATGGACCGACACCCCCTGCGCCACTGCGGCTTCCGCGGCGTTCTCCGGCGGCAGGAGGAGCGCATGTTTCGGTCCGCAGGCCAGCGCGATTGAGAGCGCCCCGGAGACCGGCTTGACGCGGCCGTCCAGCGAGAGCTCTCCGGCAAACACCCGATCGGCCACGGCTTCCGCCGGCAACGCCCCTTCCGCCACGAGCAATCCCATCGCAATGGCCAAGTCGAGCCCCGACCCTTCCTTCTTAATACCGGCCGGCGCCAGGTTCACCGTGATCTTCTTCACTGGAAATGAAAAGCCGGTATTTTTCAAAGCCGCCCGAACGCGATCCCGGCTTTCACGGACGGTGGCATCGGGAAGCCCCACGACGGAGAACTGCGGAAGCCCGCCTCCGATATCGACTTCCACCTCGATCAGATGGGCCTCAAGCCCCACGACGGCCGCGCTGAGCACTTTCGCCAGCATAGGAGGAGTCCTTCCACACCCAGGTGATCCCTGCGACGCCTCCTGGCATCCGCACAGCCGTCCATGCTGATCGGCGATTATAGGCGGCCCCCTCCGAGGTTTTCAACACGCCTTCTTGCCGATTGTGTATAATCCCCGAGCGCGGTTGAAGCGCCTGACTGTTGCACGAGGACGCAGGATGGGTCCCGCATGGGAATTGTCGCACAGGAATGGCTTCGACCACTTGTCGTGATCGCCATCGCGGCAGACGCGGTCACGATCGCCGCTGACCGTCTCGCCCTCGCCCAGGCCCCCCCGCCCGGGGGCGTCTGGCAGACGCTCGCCCCCGCCTCCGCTCGTCGCACGGAAGTCTCCGCCGCTCCCGTGGGCGGCAAGATCTACGTCGTAGGCGGGCTCACCGAGTCACCACTCGGGAATCTCATGAACCCAGTGGTGAGCGACCTGGTCCAGGCCTACGATCCCGCCACCGATTCCTGGACTCCCAAAGCCTCGCTGCCCCGCCCCCTGCACCATGTCGGCATCGCCACGGTGGGGAACGACCTCTATGTGCTCGGGGGATTCACCTCCTCGCTCCTGAATATCTGGAAACCCTCGGCGCAAGCCTTCCGATTCAATCCGGAGTTGAATCAATGGGCGGAAATCCCTCCCATGCCGACCGCCCGAGGGGCCCTGGCCATGGCCGAACTGGGCGGCAAACTCTTCGCCATCGGGGGCTATGACGGCGTCGCCGATTCGGCGGCCGTGGAGGTCTTTGACCCATCGAGCAACACCTGGAGCCCCAGGCCGTCTCTCCCGACTCCACGCGATCACCTGACCGTCGCCGTCAGCCGCGCACGCCTCTACGCCATCGGTGGCCGGTTGCATCGCGATCCGGCAAAAAACCTCTCGGTGGTCGAGGTCTATGACCCCGTCACCGATCGATGGTCGCAGGTGGCCGGCCTTCCCACCGCGCGGAGCGGCCTCGCGGCGGGGGTCATCCAGGGGCAGATCTATGTCGTCGGCGGCGAAAGCCCCGGCGGGACTTTTCGCGAAACGGAGGCGTATAATCCCGGCACCGATACATGGGTCACCATGGCGCCGATGCCGACGCCGCGACACGGTCTAGGAGTCGCGGTGATCAGCGGGCGGCTCTATACTTTGGCCGGAGGCCATCAGCCTGGCGCGACGTTCAGCGACGTGAACGAAGTCTTCACGCCGCCCACGCAGCAGGCTGTCCCCGTTGAGACGCGCCGCGCGGCCGCCGAACATGTCGGGACCATCATGGCCATGCTCGCCACCTTCCAGGACGCCGGCGTGCTGCCGCCCGAAACGACCCCGGAGGCGAACCGCTTGATCCATGCCCTCATTCAATACCAGGTCGCCTTCATGAAAAGCGGGATCCCCGCCGTGAAGCACTACCTCGCCTCGGCGCTCAGCGCCAAGATGGGCGACGGCGGACCTCAGACCGTGGAACAATTCCACACGGAAGGGTGGACGTCCCGATCCCTGGAAGCCGTGGTGGAATTTGTTGCCGCGCGGCCGCCGTGGGAGCGGGCCGATCTGATGGAGGGCTTTCGAGCATTCAACGTCGGCCGACCGGACTTCGAATTGCTGTCACAGACCTATGTGAACGCCAGAAGCCGGCTGTCGGTCCGGGGGCAGAACATCCATGCGGTCTACGGCGCACGCCGCAAGGAGATGCCCGGAGGAAGAACGCGAACAGAACGGGATCAAGGGGCACAATAGCCGATCCGTTGTTCGTCAGGCGAATGTCATCCGTGTTCATGCAGCCGGCAGCGTGTCTCATCCACTCTGTATCACGAAAGGAGCAGCCTTCATGCCGACCAAAGCGTACATCTTGATCAAGGTGAAAGCAGGCAGGACCAAGGACGTCATCAAGTCCCTCAAGAAACTCCCTGGAGTGGAACAGGCCCATCCCTGCTTCGGTCAACCGGACATCTTCAGCTTCGTCAACGTCCAGGACGAGAAGGCGCTGTCCGACGTCGTCATCACGAAGATTCACACCATCGAGGGCGTGGAGGAAACCGACACGCACATCGTGGCGGAAGCCTGATCGTACGTGAAGCGTGCTCGTGACCGTTGCCCACGGGCCCGTGGCGGCAGATCGGTAACAGGCGTCCATCCTGAATTGACACTCTGGAAATGCCGCCGCTATAGTACAGCGCGCTCGTGATCGGCGAACCGTGGTCCCTTCACTGCTTTTCTCGGACACACGACATGGCGACCAGCCGGATTCCCATGACGATTGATCTGAGACCAGAGGACGATGCCTGAGTCGCCCCCGAGGATGTCAAGCAACCCCGCCGGTCCGCCAAGGATTTCGGGCCGGCAGATCGACATCGCCTCTTATCCGGGAACGCTCCATGCCCGTGCCGACGACACACAACCGGATCACTGACGTCCCGATGTGGCTCAAGCCGCCTGGGGCCGGTCGATCTAGCCTCTCAAGTAATACTTCAAGAAAGATAGGCAAAGGCCTTATCATGATTCTCGTATTGATTGCGGCAATCTCGCTCGTCATTCAGGTTTCCTTGACGACTTCGTCCTCTCTGGCTGCGCCGGCATCGGCGGTCATACAGGGAGCCCTATCGGATCTGGCCCAGGTCATCGGCACCCACGGACCCCGGTTGAGTGCTGTGACGTCCGACGCCGAGGCCATCGCATTCTTGACCCCTCAGCTTGGTCAACCCCTCATGATCAGCGAGGCCATCGAGGCGCTACAGACGAAGTCACGCCCCGGCAAGTCTGGACCGGATCCGGAAAAAGGCCTTCGGGCGGAACTGGTGGAGTCCGCGACCCGTCTGGTTGGATCACTGGTCACCTGGCACTGGTCGGATCAAGCCCTCCACGCAGTCGAGACTGAAGGAAGAGACAACCTCCGGACGTGGCTGGAGCAATCCGCACAGGCGAGAGAATGGCTGACCGCGGCTGGCCCGCACGGCCCCCTCTCCACCCTCTCCTCGTTCGCTGAGACTCTGACGGGTCTTGGTGAAACCTCTCCCGACCTCGCCTCCGGAAGTTCCACACCTCCCTGCACCGACTACACCACCCATCTCGATCGAACCTACCCCCTGCTGGCAGACCAGACCACCTCCTGGCTCGGGGTCGCGCAACAGGATGGTCTGCCGGGACTCAAGCGCCGCCTAGACGACAGCACGCTCTCGTCCGGGCTCTCCCTCACCGATCAGAGGATCTGCACCCGCACCTATGTCCAGACCCGTCTCTACCCGGTGTTGCGAGCACACTTCGTCGCGCAGGCCCTTCAAGGACGGGCGGAGGCCGAGCGAGATGCGCAGACGCTGACCGATCTCCTCCGGCGATGGCCCGAGCGCCGGCGCGAGCTGTATGGACTCACACGCCTCTGCGGCACCTGGCAGTGGTCCATCCATAACCACCGGGGGGGCCATCAAGAGGCCAAGACCCTGATGACGTTCCCACCGCCCGACGGCCCGCCTCCGCCCGGACTCCGCCCCAGCAAGATCGTCGTGCTCGGAGACGCGATCTACATCCGATGGGACTTCCAAGGTGGATTTCAGGAGGAGAGCTTGCTGTTCACTGGAGAAGGGGCGCGCCTGGAAGGGTCGTTCGTCAATTCGAGCGGCGCCTGGGGCTCGATTACCGGAAAACGCACCGCGGCCTGTGCCCGTTGACCGACCTCAATCAGCCTGCCGCCGCCAGCCCCACGCCAACAATCCCCATCCGATCAGAAACGCAAGGCCGCCAAGCGGGGTGAGCGCGCCGAAGGCTCGCAGGCCCGACAGCGCCAGAGCAAACAGATCACTGACCTCGACCCTTTGCCCGATGCACCAAAGTGGCTCCGGCCTGCGCCGTTGGAAGCAGGATGATCTCAGCGACTTGGACACGCGGCGGTCTCGTCGCGCAGTAGAGGACCGCATCAGCCACGTCGTCAGCGGTGAGCGGCGAGAGCCCTTCATAGACCTGTTTCGCCCGAGAACGATCTCCGTGAAATCGAACCACGCTGAATTCCGTGTCCACCATGCCGGGGTCCACCGTGCAGACGCGCAAGGGCGTCTCGACCAGGTCCATCCGCAGGCCTGTGGTCAGGGCATCCACGGCCCTTTTCGTAGCGCAATACACGGCCCCACCCGGATAGGTCTCGTGACCCGCGATCGACCCGATGTTGATGATGGTCCCGCGCTTCCTGGCCACCATGCCGGGGATCACCGCACGACTCACGTAGAGCAGGCCCTTGATGTTGGTATCGATCATCTCTTCCCAGTCCTGATGGGACCCCTCGTGCAACTTTTCCAAGCCTCGGCTCAAGCCGGCATTGTTGATGAGGACTTCAATTTTCTGCCAAGGACGCGGTAGCGCACGGATTCCCGATTCAACTGCAACGCGATGGCGCACATCGACCGCCCAGACCAGACACGGAATCCCAATGGTTCGTCGAATCGTCGCCGCCAGATGCTCCAATCTGGCCTTCCGTCGAGCCGCAAGAATCAACCGTGCGCCCTGCCCCGCAAAGACACGGGCACAGGCCCACCCGATCCCGCTGCTGGCGCCCGTGACCAGCACCACCTTCCCCCTGAGACTCGACGTCATGTTACCTCCCGCACATGCCCTGATTTTCAGCCCCATCCTACCCGAAACCAGCACGGACAACATCCCTCCCATCGAGATGATCGCAGGTCTCCTGCCCCCCTCCGATGGGGGAGAGGACACGGCGTTCACCGGCAACAGATACGAACGGGTCACGCCACCGGGCCTGCCTGATCGAGACGCTTGAAGTGCTCTCCAGAACTCGTCTAAAATGTATGCGCTAAGAAAGGATTCCCCGGCAGGAAGCCGACAATGAGAGGCTCACTGTGCCGGCAAGATCTCTTCGTTCTCTCCTGATCCTGACCGGCTGTATCCTTGTCCTCGGCAGTACGGCCGTGGCAGGGCAGCCCTTCGAAGGATCTGCGCCCGGCCCTGGCCAGGCTGCCCAGCCATTCGGCGCATCGTCGTCTTCTCACTCCTCGGTCCTTGGGAACCTCTTCGCCGACATTGGGAACTCTTTTCGCCTGACCACCTCCACGCAAACCCATCACCTCACGGCGACACACGCCAAAGATCTCTGGCGGGAAATCGACGACCAGCACACGGTGCAAGTCAAGACGGCCGCCACCCTGCTCCCAGGCATGCTGACCGGTGAAGGAGAAGTGTCCTACCGCGAAGCGGACGGCAACACGTTCAAGGGATCCGGTGAGCCACAAGATCAGATGGTCAGAATGGCCATCACCGGAACCGGCTCGATGATTCGATATGGGTTGTCGTACCGCTCTGCCGGCAAGAACTATGCAAAAGATGCCGACCAGACGACCCGCGACATGTGGGGAGAGTGGCGAATGGGATTCGCGACGGTCAAGGCGTCATTGAAAGAAAGCTGGAACAACGTGGCCCATGACCCCTCGCAGCCACGCCTGCGACAACTGCAAGAGAATGTGGCGCTGACCCTTGCGCAGTCAGCCTGGCCGGCCCTGGCGCTCTCGTATGGACGCACCGCCGCCGCCAGTGCGATGGAACCGGACGGGGGAGCGGCGACACGCACGGGATCGGACACCGTCGATGCCTCGCTGTCGTACATGGCCCCGACGTGGACGGCGAAACTCGCCTCGACCTATTCACACAACCGGACTCAACTTCCCGCCATGAGCGAGACGGAGCAGATCCTCTACGGGATCAGCGGCTCCTACCTGCCGCTCACGGGACTGAGTCTCGACCCAAGCCTGACGCTCAAAGAGGAGGTCTCTCGGAGCGTCGGAACAAGAACGGAATCCCCCACCGCCGCCCTCTCGATGAAGTACCAGGCAACCCCTGCCTTCATCTGGACGGCCGGTGGCTCCTACGGAATAAGCCATTCAAGCGACGGACTCACTAATGCGAGGTCATTCTCAGCCAAGAATGCCGTCACCTGGAAAGCACTGCCTCACTCCATGCTCCGGACCGCCTTCTCTCTTGAAACAGGATTCCAACGAACGACGGATCGCGCCAATGGCGACCGGGCCACCAGCGACCTATCGGCCCTCTTCCGCCTCCAGATCGCGGGATTCTAGGCGACCTTCCACACTTTCAGGATTGACTGGAGTTCCAGATCAGATGGTGGTGCCGGAGACCGGGTGAGAGGTTCGGCGCCACCGCCGCGTAAGTCGTTGATCTATCGAGGGGTGGCCTTTGGTAAGACGGGAGAAATTGTAGCAAAACGGGGGAATTTTGTGTAGCAACCAGCAACCTGGCAAAAACTTGTGAGGTCTTTCACCGCTTGTCCTCGCCCTTCTGATCGTAGATTTCCTGGCTTGGTCATCGTCTCCCGCAAATTACGTCTTTTGATAAACCTTTCCACTTCCTCAGGAGGCGCACAACATCCTTCTCCAGGATCGTCCCCACTTCTAATCTGAAGTTCCCCCCATTCCGAAGCCTTCTTGCG
>SWDL01000395.1:0-7144 GCA_005116795.1 Nitrospira sp.
CGCCGCCGGCGAGCCCGCCCCTGATGGATGCCGCCTTGCCCGATCGCGGCCGGTCGCGTGTCCCCGCGCGCTACGGATTGAGTCTTCAGTTTGAGGACCGTCCGGACGATCCGGAGCTCGGTCGTCTCGTCGAATCCACCATCTGGGTCAATCAAGCGCATCCGGCCTATCGGCGCGCCGTCGCCTCGCGGTCGATCGGGTACCACCTGTCTCTGAGCGTGGCGCTGGCGCTGGCGCCTCTTGCCGTAGACCCGGCTGCCGAGCACGCGTTCGTCACGGCGTTTCTCTCGCGCTGGGGCCAGGCCTTGGACGGGAAGGCCACGCGGCGGCGGAAAAAATAGTCGCCTCTACTCATCTTCGTCCGTATGGGTGTCCAGCACCTTCTGGATGCGGGAGAACAGATGATCCAAGTCTTTCTGCACCTTCCTGCTCTTGGTGTGGTTGGCTTGGGCGGCGACATATCCAGCCAGTTCTTCAAATTCCGCCAGTGTGAATCGCGCCACAAGCCGGCTATGGTCGGCTATGGAGAGCCTGATCCGGTTCTCCAGGGCCGTAGGCGGCCATACCTCATTCAGAAGGAGGCACTGCTCCCGCTTGGAGAAGGCAAGCGGGAGTTTGTCGCTGGGCTTGATCCGTTTCCTTTGAGGGGTCCCACGACCACCAAGAAGCGGAACATCCAGTGAGGCGGCCAAGCGGATGGAGCGGGGCTGTCCCGGCTGTCGCGTAATAAATCCTCGTTTCTCCAGTCGAAGGATCATGTGATGGACCGATGGTGGCGTGAGCTTCAGAAACTTCTGCATCTCTGCTTCGGACGGCGGCCGGCCCAGTATGTGGGTGTAAACGGAAATGAAGGCCAGGAACTCCAGTTGTCGTGGGGTGGGGGGAGTCGTCATTCAGGAGCCCGTGCGGATGTCATATTGGGACTCATCACTTCTCTTCAACGCTCTCATAATTTCCAAGATGAACCCGCATGAGGCTTTTCCAGAGCTTCCCGTGATTCGGAACGGACAAGTGCAGCAGCTCGTGAACGATCACGTACTCGCCCACCTTGCGATCGACCCGCAGCAGTTCCGTGTTGAAATTCAGGTTGCCCTGCAGCGAGCAGGAGGCCCATTTGTTCCGCATCGGGCGCACGCTCAGCGAGCGGACCTTCACCCCCAGCTTGTCGAAGATGCCGACGAAATCCAGCACGAAGCCATGCGGCTTCACCATCTCCTGGGTTTCATTTTCATAGGGGCGGTTCACACGGGCGATGGCCTGGAGTAGGGCATGGTCGCGCATGGGCTTGTCGAGATACATCGCATAGAGAATCGGCGCGTCGAACCCGGTCAGCAGCTTTTCGGTCACGATGAGAATCTTAGGAAACTCGCCGAACTTGGTGAAGGCTTTCCGAATCTGTTTTTCCCGCTGCTCGTCCAGATGCCACTTCTTCATGTGGGCAGAACAGATTCTCTTTGAAAATCCGGTAGAAGGGCGCAGGCCGCTGGATTTCGGTGCCGTGGAAGTGCATGCACCGGATCTCGGCCGAGGGGAAGAACCGCTGGGGATCGCGGCCAAAAAGTAACAGAGCCGCCTGGGTAGGTCGCCCTTCCCGAAGAATGTTCAAGTGGGTGAGGATGTTAGTAATCGGCGAGGATTCGGCGAGGGGAAACTGGCGTTCATACCGCGCCTGCCGGACAAATCGAGCGATGGTCTTTGGGTCGAGATCGTCCAGGGACGCCTCGGGATGCAGGCGCTCGTCGAAGGGCAGGAACTGAAGAACTCCAGTGTCTTCGAGGTACTGCACGAGACTGGCATAGACTGCGGCGATCAGCTCAGTATCAGTGGTGAACCGGCGGCGAATCAATTGTGCGCCCGCCATTGTGATGAGAGCTCGCATTTTTGGATGGCGGCCTGCATCATCCATGCCTTTAACAAAGACAATGCGCGTCTTGCCCAGCCGGGTCGCTTCGTTGAATTCGCGTTGCGTTGGGGATAGGCCGTCGACGTCTTCCGCGCCGTATTCGTTGCCCAGCAAGGCCAAATAGAGGTCGCAGCGGCGGACTTCATCAAGATAGGCGGCATCGGCGCGGCGGTCGCTTGCAGGGAGGTCCTCGAACAAGAAGATATCAAAAAAGCGGCTCAGCAGGGCATCGCCAAGAAGGTAGGCCTTGAGCGCCTGGCGCTCTTCGGCGAACTCCTTTTGCACGCTGCTGATGAAGATCCGCTGCTTCATGGCGATGATTCGCCGATTTGAGCCAGAACAGCCCTTAGCGCCTTGTCCGTCGCCCGCGCTTCGTCCTCCAGCGCGTCCAACTCCTCCACAATCTCCGCAATCGGCCGGTATTCGTCCGCTTCGCCCGTATGGATGTAGCGGCTCGGCGAGATGTTGTAGTCGTTCTTGGCGATCTCCTCACGGCTGACGATACGCGAGTATTTCTCCACTTCCTTCCATGCGGTGAAGGTGTCGGCGATGCGGACGATGGCGTCGTCGGGGATGTAGTTCTTCGGGTCGCCTTTAGTGAATTCGCGGCTGGCGTTGAGCAGGAAGAGCTTTTCCTCGCGCTCTTTCGGCTTGGCCCGGTTCAGCACGAGGATGATGCCTGGGGCGGTGGTGTTGTAGAACAGGTTTTCCGGCAGGTAGATGACGCCCTCGATGAGATCCTGCTCCACGAACCAGCGACGGACCTCTTTTTCCTTATTGGTGTTGGCATTGCCGGAGCCGCGCGAGGCGGCGCCGGTGTCGAGCACGATGGCGGCGCGGCCTTTCTCGTTCAGACTGGCCTGAACAATTTGCACCCAGCCCCAATCGGCCTTGTTGCCGGGGAAGCCTGCGCCCCCAAGTCCTTTACCAGAGAAGCGGTCGAGTTCGTAGGCGTCGTAGTCCTTCTCGGTGAACTCAGTCTGGTTCCACATGGGATTGGCCACCGCGCGGTCGAAGGTCTGGAGGCGGTTGCCCTTGCGGAATTTCGGATGACGGAAGGTGTCGCCGATCTCGATCTGGCCTTCCATGTCATGGATGATCATGTTCATGTTGGCCATGGCCCAGGTGGTGGGCGTGGATTCCTGGCCGTAGAGCTTGAGCGGAGCAGATTTCTTTTTGCCCGCGGACTTGGTCTTTTCCTCCAGCGCCAGCTCGCACTTGATGAGCAGGCCGGCGGAGCCGCAGGTAGGGTCGTAGCAGGTCATGCCCGGCTCGGGGTCCATGATGCGCGCCATGATTTCGCCCATCTCGCCGGGCGTGTAGAACTCGCCCGCGCTCTGCCCACTGCCCTCGGCGAACTTGCGGATGAGATACTCGTAGCTGCGTCCGATGATATCCGCCTCCACGTCTGCCAGGCCGAGGCGCTTTTCGCTGATGCGCTCGATGAGGTTGGCGAGGCGGTTGTCGTCAATGTCGCGCACGCCGTGGGTGGTGGCGTTGAAGTCCACGCGGTCGATGATGCCCTTGAGCAGCGCGTTCTCGTCCGCGATGGCGCGGAGATACGTGGTGAGTTGCTCGCCGATCTTGTCCGCGAGGGTGCGAATGACGGACCAGACGGCGTCATAGGGGTTAGCCGGTTGCAGCGGCAGGTAGAAGCGGACGAGTTTCTTGTCGTGCTTCACCAGCTTGAACGCCTTGGCGCGCCTGTCTGCCGTGCCGGCACAGGCAGGCGATCCGACCTCTTTGGCGATGCGGTTCAGTTCGTCATCGAAGACATCGCACAGGCGTTTGGTGAAGATGAGCGGGAGGATGTAGTCCTTGAATTTGGGCGCATCCTTCGCGCCACGAATCGAGCAGGCGGCGTCCCAGATCCACGACTCCAATGATTTGTCGGTGGCGTTCACAGTGGTTCCCGCTTCGTGCTTATAGGATGCCCCCTCTCTTCTGTCAAGGAGAGGCCGGTGTGGTAGACTGCTCGCCATGAGGACCATCCGACCGTTCAAGCTGGAGGCGCCGTTCAAGCCCTGCGGTGATCAACCGCAAGCCATCGAGAAGCTGACATCCGGTGTGATGGCCGGCCGGAAGGAACAGGTTCTGCTCGGGGTCACCGGCTCCGGGAAGACCTTCACCATGGCCAACCTCGTTGAACGGGTGCAGAAACCCACGCTGGTTCTCGTTCATAACAAGACCCTCGCCGCGCAACTGTACCAGGAATTCAAACAGTTCTTTCCGGAGAATGCCGTCGAGTATTTCGTCAGCTACTACGACTACTACCAGCCGGAGGCCTATCTTCCGCAAACGGATACGTACATCGCCAAGGATGCGTCCATCAATGACGCGATCGACCAGATGCGGCACTCCGCGACGCGGTCGCTGCTCGAACGGAACGACGTGCTCATCGTCACGTCCGTCTCCTGCATCTACGGGCTCGGCTCCCCCGAGGTCTATCACGACATGTTGCTGTATCTCGAAGAGGGTATGGAGATTCGCCGCGAGCAGATCTTGGAGAAGCTGGTGGAGATCCAGTATGCGCGCAACGACACGGATTTTCACCGCGGCACCTTCCGGGCGCGCGGCGACGTGATCGAGATTTTCCCGGCCTCCTCCGATTCCAACTCCGTGCGGATCGAGCTCTTCGGCGACGTCGTGGATGCGATCCACGAAATCGATCCGCTGACCGGGAAATCCTTGCAGCGCCTCCCCAAGGTGCCCGTCTACCCCAACACGCACTACCTGATCGCGCCGGACCGCTATGAGCGGGCGCTGAACGGGATCGAAGAAGAACTGCAGCCACGCATCGCACATTTCAAGCGCGAGAATCAGCTCGTGGAGGCGCAGCGCATCGAACAGCGAACCCACTTCGATTTGGAAATGATTCGCGCGATGGGCTATTGCCACGGGATCGAGAACTATTCGCGGCATCTCAGCGGCCGCGCCCCGGGCGAGCCGCCGCCGACGCTCCTGGATTACTTTCCCAAAGACTTCCTGATGATCATCGACGAGTCGCACGCCACGGTGCCGCAAGTCGGCGGCATGTATGAAGGCGACTACTCGCGCAAGAAAACGCTGGTGGCGTACGGCTTCCGGCTGCCGTCGGCGATGGACAATCGCCCCCTGCGGTTCAGCGAGTTCGAGGCCGTGATCAACCAGGTCCTCTACGTCTCGGCGACGCCGGGTCCCTATGAGCTGGACCATGCGGGTCGGGATGTCGTGGAACAGATCATCCGGCCGACCGGCTTGATGGATCCTGCGATCGAGGTCCGTCCGGCCAGGGGCCAGGTGGACGATCTGTTGGGAGAGGTGCGGGCAGAAGCGGCCAAGGGGCGCCGCGTGTTGGTGACGACCCTGACGAAGCGGATGGCCGAGGACCTGACCGAGTACTGGCACGATCTCGGCATTCGTGTGCGCTATCTCCACTCCGATGTGAAGACCCTTGAACGCGTCGAGATTGTGCGGGATCTCCGGCGGGGCGTCTTCGACGTGCTGGTGGGCATCAATTTGCTCCGGGAAGGATTGGATATTCCTGAAGTGAGCCTCGTGGCCATTCTCGACGCGGACAAGGAAGGCTATCTCCGATCCTATCGATCCCTGATCCAGACGGCCGGTCGGGCCGCGCGTCACGTGGAGGGCCGTGTCATTTTCTACGGCGATACGATCACGAATTCCATGCGCCTGGCCATCGAGGAAACGGCCCGACGTCGAGGCATTCAGCACGCCTACAATGAGGCGCACGGGATTACGCCCGAATCAATCAAGAAGGGTATTCCTGAGCTTGAGTATCAGGTGGGGAAGGGCGATTATCTGGACCTCCCGCTGGTGGCGGAGCCCGTGCCGGGCTACCAGGCGCTCGATCGGCTGGATCAGACCATCGAGCGGCTCGAAGCCGAGATGAAGGCGGCGGCCAAAGAGCTGCAATTCGAGCGGGCGGCCGAACTGCGGGATCGGATCAAACAGTTGCGGCTCAAGGAGCTGGAAACCAAGGAGGTCGGCTAGTTCCAATCCGAAAATAATTCTGCCTTAGGGGGCGGCTGAGTCCAGGCTCCGGCAGAAGCGGTCAACCGTGCGCTCGAAGAGGAAGAGGGCTGTGTCTTCAAGCGAGGCCGCCAGGGCCGCCTCGGCGGCGATGCGAACCGCTTGGGCGTGAACGTGGTCGCGTGCCGCGATCCATGCCGCGTCTTCCAAATCTTCGTCCGTCCCACGACGGAGTTTCGCAATGATGAAATCCACCGGGGCCAGGAGTCTCACCGTGAGTCCGGATTTGTCGAGCAAGACGGTTGCGCGATCGCGATAGCCGGGAGGCATCGCCACCACTGACCAGCCGGACAGACTTTGTCCCAGATTGGCGGGAATGCCGTGATTGCCCAGGAACTCTTTCAGCGGACGGACGCCCTCACGGAGTTCGCCATCCACGTCGATCGTGGCGCGGGAGGGATGGCCGTAGGCCAGCATGGCCAAGCCGCCGATCAAGAGCAGATCCACGGGATGCCCCGTCTTGGCGGCATATTGTCCGAGGAGCGCCATCAGGCGGTCAAGGGTGAGTGTGGACAAATTCGAGAGCCTCCGCAAATTGGCGGTACAGGCGTTCGTCGATCAGGCCAGGGTCTTTGGGGAGGGGAGTGCGCGATACGAGACTGGAGATGAGGGTTCGGTATTTCGTGTGCCATCGGCAGGCGGTCCGGTACGCCTCTTGAACAAGCGGGTGGGCCAGGGTCGTCCAGTCGATGGCGTCGTTCACGAGGATCTCCAGCCAGAGGATGCGGGTGATCCGCGGGTGCTGCAGCGCCTCGTCGAGGGAAGCCACGCCCAGATAGGTCGGCAGCAGTTTGAGTGGTTGGGCCGAGCGTGTCGGGACCATGGCGTGGAATTCTACACGGGTTGCGCCGAGATGCCAACTCAAAGGCCGATGCGAGGGAGGAGAAAAAGGGGAGGCCGTGGGCCGGTATCCGAGTGTTTGTTGGGAGGGCGGAGCGTGTCGTGCGGGCGTCCAGACCGATCCCGGGCTGCACGACACGGGGACAGGTAAGGGTAGCGGCGGTCTTGGGTCGTTGCCCGTAAGGAGGTCACAGTCGTCAGTCCACAATTTCAGGAACCGAACACTGAAAACTGTCTACTGAGAACCCACTTTAGACGAGTTTGTGCAGATACGCACCCAGGAAGATCCCCAGAATGCTGAGCAGATTCATTTTGAAGGTGAATCCCAGCGTCAGCTTGAACAGCACGAGGTCAAGGGTGAGCGGCGGG
>SWDL01000395.1:7244-14453 GCA_005116795.1 Nitrospira sp.
CTCTAGCCGTCGATATGCCTCAAGAAGATAGCTAACACGCAACTTTCTGCGTTCGTTTGCAAGGTCACGGCGTGTGGATAATGAATGCGCCGCCCACCATCCGAGCGCCGCACCAATGAATGTTACGAACAGTTGTGCGAAGAGTTTCCAGTCCATTTCGGATAAACCTAACTATGAAGTGTGCTACAAGCTCCCTGTGCAGCATGGCGCGGAAGCTCATTTGCTCCACTGACACGAAAGTCTACTGAAAACTCCGAGGCTTATCCAGTGAGTGGCCCCGCTTCGCCCGCCCGCATACGCTGTAAATCGTGCAGTCTATCCGGCGATCAGCCCGCAGTATATCCCAGCCGACATGTCGCGGTCAGAGGCGGTCCGCCGGGCTGGCCATCCCCTGCTCGCCTCGGTTTAATTCGCAAACTCAGCCTGGAAGAGACCTACCCGAGACCGTGTTTCAGCCACGGGCGGGCAATTGATGATGCGCCCTACTTTCCCTTTCTTGAGCTGGCGAATACCATCCAGGATCTCCTTCCCAATATGACGGGCGCGATTTTTACTCATCTTCGACCTCCGTCCGAATCTTGCGGAGCACGTGGCTGGGAATCGATTCCGACACGTTCTTGGGATACGGCGACCAACGGTACGACGGAAGTTGTGGAAGGTTAAGGCTAAGCGAAAACGATCCAAGAATCCTCCACTCTTGGCCTTAACCTCAGCCTCAACCTCCGCACACCCCCGCTTCTCTCAGCACCTGCCCCGTATACGACGTCGCCACCCGCGCCACCTCCGCCGGCCGTCCTTCGGCCACAATCTCCCCGCCGCGGTCTCCCCCCTCAGGCCCCAGATCGATCAACCAATCGGCATTCTTCACGATGTCCAGATTGTGCTCGATGACCAGCACCGTATTCCCCGCCTCCACCAAACGATTGAGCACGTCCAAGAGTCGCTGCGTATCCGCAAAGTGCAGGCCGGTGGTTGGTTCATCAAGGATATAAAGGGTCCGCCCCGTCGGACGCTTGGACAGTTCCCGCGAGAGTTTCACGCGTTGGGCTTCCCCCCCCGACAGCGTCGTGGCCGACTGGCCCAGCTTGATGTAGTGCAGCCCCACATCGTGCAGCGTTTGCAGTTTGCGCTTGATGAACGGAATGTGCTCGAAAAACTCCAGCGCCTCGTCGACCGTCATGTTCAGGATCTCCGCAATGCTCCGCCCCTTGTGCAAGACTTCGAGCGTTTCCCGATTGTAGCGCCGGCCTTTGCAGACCTCGCAGGTGACATAGACATCCGGCAGAAAGTGCATCTCGATTTTGATCAGCCCGTCCCCCTCGCAGGCCTCGCATCGCCCGCCCTTCACATCGAAGCTGTACCGGCCCGGCTTGTAGCCCCGCACACGCGACTCCGGGAGATTCGAAAATAGATCGCGAATGAAGGAAAACAGCCCCGTGTAGGTGGCCGGATTCGAGCGCGGTGTCCGCCCGATCGGCGACTGATCGATATCGATGATCTTGTCCAATTGCTCCACGCCGGTGATGGACTGGCAGCCGTCGATCTTGGGCTTCTTCTCATAGAGCAGTTGGGAGAGCGAGTGAAACAGCACTTCCAGCACCAAGGTACTCTTGCCCGATCCGGAGACCCCCGTCACGCAGGTGAGCAGGCCGAGCGGGATTCGGACGGTCAGGTTCTTCAGATTGTGCTTGCGGGCTTCGATGATGCTGAGCCGGCCTTTGGGCTGACGCGTTCGAGACGGCAACGAAACAGACCGCTCACCGCGAAGGTACTGGCCGGTCAACGAGCGCGGGTCGGCCATGATCTCCTTGGGGGTCCCCTGCGCGACCAGATACCCGCCGAGCGCGCCGGCGCCCGGCCCCAGATCCAAAATGTGATCGGCGGCGAGCATCGTCTCGGCGTCATGTTCGACCACGACCACCGTGTTGCCCAGATCGCGGAGGCGCACCAGCGTCTGCAACAGCCGGCGATTGTCCCGCTGGTGGAGGCCGATCGACGGCTCATCCAAGATATACAGCACGCCGACCAAGCCCGAGCCGATCTGCGTCGCCAGGCGAATGCGCTGGCCCTCACCGCCGGAGAGCGTCGCCGCAGCCCGATCCAGCGTGAGATAGTCCAATCCGACGTTCACCAGGAAGCCCAGCCGCTCACGAATCTCTTTCAAGATCCGCTGGGCGATGAATTGTTCCCGCTCGGTGAGCGTGAGTGACGCAAAGAAATCGGCCGCGGCCCGGACCGACAGATTGGTCGATTCGGCAATCGACTTGCCCCCAACCTTCACGGACAGGCTCTCGGGCTTCAGTCGCGCGCCCTGGCAGGCGGAGCACCGTTCCAGCAAGGTGAAATCGTCCTCCATGTCCTCCACCGGGCAGCCGGGACTCACGGCATAGCCGATCCCGTCGCAAACCGGGCAGGCGCCATGCGGGCTGTTGAACGAGAAGATGCGAGGAGTGAGTTCGGGATAGCTGACGCCGCATTGAATGCAGGCCAGCTTCTCGCTATAGAGGAGCGGGGTGCCGCCTTCGGGCAGCACGCCGACAAGGCCATCGGCCAGTTTCAGCGCCGTCTCGACCGAATCCGCCAGCCGCTTGCTCAACGAGTCGCCGGCGCTCCCCGCCTTCATCACGATCCGATCGATCACGACCTCGATCGTGTGCTTACGCTGCTTATCGAGCTTGATGTCCTCGTCGAGATCGATGAGCCGCCCATTCACGCGGACCCGGACATAGCCCGCGCGGCGCAGGTCGAGCAATTCCTTCCGATACTCGCCCTTGCGGCCTCGCACAATGGGCGCCAAGACAAGAGACTTCGTCCCCTCCGACAGTTGCCGGATGGCATCCACCATCTGCTGCACCGTCTGGGCGGTAATCTCCTGCCCGCACTGGTAGCAGGACGGTCGGCCGATGCGGGCATAGAGCAACCGCAGATAGTCGTAAATCTCCGTCACCGTGCCGACGGTCGAGCGAGGATTGCGCGACGTCGTCTTCTGTTCGATCGAGATCGCCGGCGACAGGCCCTCGATCGAATCCACGTCGGGCTTGCCCATTTGTTCGAGAAACTGGCGCGCATAGGCGGAGAGCGACTCCACGTAGCGGCGCTGCCCCTCGGCGTAGATCGTATCGAAGGCCAGCGACGACTTGCCCGACCCGCTCAGGCCGGTGATCACGACAAGCTGATCACGCGGAATCTCCACGTCGAGATTCTTGAGGTTGTGCTCCCGGGCCCCCTTAATAATGATCGCGCCGCTCATCGATACACGTCACGCCTATGACCCACCGCAACAATCTCTACTCGTTTGCGATCCTCCTCAATGGAGTACAGAATCCGATAGTCGCCGACCCGAAGTCGATATTCTGAACGCCCAGAGACCTTCATAGCTCATGCCTTCTTTTTCGCGCGCGCGCCGAGGTAGTCTCGAAACGGTCAAGAGGCTTCGCCCCTTCTCATCTCGAAGACCGAGAGATCCAGAATGTCTTCGCGGAATTGCTTGTTGGTCGCAAGTCGTTGAACGACTTCGTGTCGCTCCTCTTTCGGCAAGGACTGAAAGGCAGTCACAAAGACTTCCGCAACAGCCCCCGAGCCATGTTTTCTTCCCTTTATGAGAGTCCCTCCTATGCCTTGAATGAGAGCTTGGCTGGGCCGCGGGATTATAGCATGGGCCCCAGGCCAAACTTGACTTTCCGAGAGCGCGGGTGCTACGCCTTCATCTCTATGCTGCGAGTCGAGGAACGACCCGTGAACGAGAGGCCGAGCTCGGCGAAGACCGTCTCCTCCTGGTCGGGAAAGGCCAGGGAGGAGGCTGTCCAGCGGATGTTTACCGCTATCGCCCGGTGGTACGACCTCAATAACACAGTGCTCAGCTTCGGACTCCACCACCGCTGGAAGCGCGCCGCCGTTGCGCAGATCCCGGTGACGGACGGCGGCAAGGCCCTGGATATCGGATCGGGCACGGCGGACTTGGCCCTGCTCCTGGCGCCACGCATGGGCGCCGGCGGGATGGTGGCCGCCTCGGACTTGAACGAGGCGATGCTCCGGGAAGGGCACAAGAAGATCGCCGATCGTGCACCGACCCGACGCGTCCCCTGCTTGCTGATCAACGCCGAAGCGGTGAGCTTCCCGGAGGCCACGTTCGACGCCGTCACCGCGGGCTTCTGTATCCGCAACGTCGGCAACCGGATGCGGGCCTTCACCGAAATCCACCGCGTCCTCAAGCCGGGCGGACGGTTCGTGTGCCTGGAATTTTCCCGACCGGTACGCTCGTGGCTTCGCTCGCTGTATGATTGGTATTCATTCTCGCTGTTGCCGACCATCGGCACCGTGGTGGCGCGGGACAAGACCGGCGTGTACGAATACCTGCCTGCCTCCATCCGGACGTTCCCGGATCAGGAGGGACTCAAAGCCCAACTGCTCGAGGCCGGTTTCCGCACGGTGACGTACCAGAATCTGACCGGCGGCATCGTGGCGATCCACGTGGCAACCAAATAGGGATTGAATCATTGCATCATTGACGATTGTTTCATTGAACAATGGTGCAATGACCCAATGAATCAATGGGGTTCTTGAATTCTGTTCTCTACGTCTTCCTCCCCTGCAAGAAGGTCTACCCGATCGGGGCGACCTATCTGGCGGACTTCATCCATCGGCGGAAGCCGGAGGTTCGGCAGCAGATCCTTGATCTCTCGTTGTACCCGGTGGCCCAGCGCAGCCGGGCCCTGCGCCATGCGGCAGCGGCCTTCAACCCCGATCTGGTCTGTTTTTCCTGGCGGGACATTCAGATCTTCTCTCCGCACGAGGGCGATGCCTCGCTCGAACACGCGTTTAATTTCTATTTCGCCGGCAATCCGTTGAAGCGGATCACCGCCTCCTTCGAGGGGCTGAAGCAACTCTACCGCTATTACGCACACATTCGGGCGATCCTCTCGTACCCCTGGGTGATTCGAAAAGAGTTTCCAAAGGCGCAGATCATGATCGGCGGTGGGGCGTTCACCGCCTTTGCCGATCAACTGATCGACAAGCTGCCGGAGGGCGTCATCGGCATCCTGGGCGAGGGCGAGGATGCCATTCTCAAAGTGATCGAAGGCCGACCGCTGGACGATGAACGCTACATCGTCCGCGAGAACGGCCGCGTCTCCAAAGGCCGGCAAGGGAGCCCCGCCCTGCTCGATGCTCTCACCGTGGACCTGCCGTACCTCACCTCCATTTTCCCCCAGTATCGCGACTATGCCGGGGAAAGCATCGGAGTCCAGACCAAACGCGGCTGCCCCTACGACTGCGCCTTCTGCCTCTATCCATATATAGAGGGGAAACGGGTGCGGTACCGCCCCCCCGAGATGGTCGTTCGGGATATTTCACAACATTATCACCAATGGGGCACGCGCCGATTCTGGTTCACGGACGCGCAGTTTATCACCGGCAAGGAAGCCTATCCGCAATGCACGGAAATCCTGGAGCGGATCATCAAGGAGGGGATGGAGATCGAATGGTCCGGCTACATTCGGACGTCGCTCATCACACCCGACCTCGCGAAACTCATGGTGCGGTCCGGCGTAGGTGATCTGGAAGTCGCCATCACCTCCGGCTCCCAAGAGGTGCTGAACAATCTGCACATGGGGTTCAAACTGGAGCGGCTCTATGATGGCTGCCGATATCTCGCGGAGGCGGGATTCAAGGGCAAGGTCATTCTGAATTACTCGCTGAATTCGCCCAAAGAAACCGAGGAGACGCTGCTGCACAGCGTCGAGTCCTACAAGACCGTCGCATCCATTCTGGGTGAAGCGCGCGTATTCCCACTCATGTTCTTCCTCGGCATCCAGCCGAATACGGACCTGGAACACCGGCTCCTCGAAGAGGGCTATCTCTCAGCCGGCTACAACCCGCTTATGCTCACGCCGACGAGCATCCGCAAGCTGCTCTACAATCCCGCGCCCCTCAATAAGATCATCGCCAAGGCTTGCTTGGCGGCATGGAACCGGGAGAGGCAGAGCCATGACCCCCGCGCCTGGTCCGGCTCCCTCTCACAGGCCGAACAGGCTCAGGCCCCCCACTATGCGGACGACAATCTGGTCCGCGGCATTGAACACAACTCCGGCCGCCTGGCGCTCCTAGGAATCGAAGAAATTCTGCGGGCCAAGAGGACGCGTGGAACATCCCCGACGAGACAACCGATATGATTCCGGCCACCCTCTCCGACCACGGACCACCCCCCACACCTGCGTCCTTCCCTCCCCAGAAACTCCCTTGCTATCTACTTTTCCTCGGTGCTATGATGCCGCGTCGCATTTCCCAGGATTGGCTAAAATCGCTCAGAATTTCTGAGGGTTGCGCGGTTGAGCGAAGAGCGTTCTCGGGGTGGAGTGTCTCCTGGAGGAGGCTGAGTAATGTATAAAACCATCTACATTCCGGTCGACAATTCCGACCATTCCAATATGGCCGTCGACCTGGGTGTCCATCTCGCCAAGACCTTCGGCTCCAAAATCGTCGGGAGCCACGTCTATGCCGCGAAGATGCACGACAAGCGGTTTAAGCAGATGGAGGCCGGCCTCCCGGAAGAGTATCACGACGAGAAAGAACTGGACCGCCAGCGGCAGATCCACGATTCGCTGATCACCCGCGGCTTGCAGATCATCACCGATTCCTACCTGGATTACGTCGACAAGCGCTGCACGGAAGCCAACCTGCCGCTCGAGCGCCGCTCGCTCGAAGGCCGGAACTGGAAAGTCCTCGCGGAAGACATCAACAGCAACGCCTACGATCTGGTCATGATGGGCGCCCTGGGCGTGGGCGCGGTGAAGGACAGCGTGATCGGCAGCAACACCGAGCGCGTGGTACGCCGCGTCCGGACCTCCGACATGTTCATCATCAAGCACACGCAGCCGATCAACGGCGGCAAGATCGTCGTCGCGGTCGACGGCAGCCCCTATTCGTTCGGCGGATTGATGACCGGCCTGGCGCTCGGCAAGGCGCTGAACATGCCGGTGGAAGCCATCTCGGCCTTCGATCCCTACTTCCATTACGCCGCCTTTCACAGCATCTCCGGGGTCCTCAACGAGGACGCGGGCAAGGTCTTCCGCTTCAAGGAACAGGAAAAGCTCCACGAAGAAATCATCGACAGCGGCCTGGCCAAGATCTACCAGTCCCATCTCGATATTTCGCGGGAAATCGCCCAGGCGGAAGGCACCGACGTCAAGACGACGCTGCTCGACGGCAAGG
>SWDL01000434.1 GCA_005116795.1 Nitrospira sp.
GCGATCGCCACAGAGGCCGTCGTGTGGCCCGACGGAAACGAGTCGAACCCCGAATTGAAGTTCGGTCCGATCACTACGCTGGTCTCGTACGTGAGCCGGGGACGGGCTCGCCCCACCAGATGCTTCAACGTCTGGACGGTTCCCGCCGCATAGGCATGGGCGATCAGCGTGGCCACGCCGGCCTGACGAAGCGAGGGGTCGCCGCCCAGTGCCCCCAGCGCCAGCAGCACTCCGCTGACCCCGAGCAAGACGCGCCAATCGCCCAGCCACTGTCCGATGAGGCCGAGCTGTTCCAACCAGGGCTCGTCGATCTGTTGAATCCACCGAGCCAGCCGTACGTCCACGAGCACCAAGCCCCAGAAAGCCAGGGCAATCGCGATGCAGGAGAGCCACAACGGCGTGGTGCGCAAGGCGTGAAGGGTAGACGCCCAGGAGCGACCTATTTCTCCATCACGCTTCACGGTTCACGCTTCACGGTTTCTATGGGATCCAATCCGCCAGGAACACATTGAACTCGCCGCGGGTGATCGCACCGCGATCCGACACCCAGACCAGCTTCTTGCCGTCCGGCGAGAACATCGGGAAGCTGTTGAAATGCCCCTGGGTCGTAATCGGCTCAAGGCCGGACCCGTCATCGCCCACAAGGTACAGATGGAAGGCCGGCGGCCCGTCCGGCTGAGCGCCGTGCCCCACACTGGAGGAAAACATGATCCGCCGCCCGTCAGGATGGAAGAACGGCGCGAAGTTCGAGGCGCCGTTGCGCGTCACTTGACGCTTCCCTGTCCCGTCCTCGTTCATGACATAAATTTCAAGATTACCGGGCTCCACGAGCCGCTGGGCCAGCAGCGCTTTGTAGTCCGCGACCGCTGCCGGATCAATGGGATGAGACGCGCGATAGACGATCCGCTTGCTGTCCGGCGAGAAAAACGCCCCGCCGTCATAGCCCACCTCATCCGTCAGCCGCCGGTCATGGGACCCATCCAGATTCATGGCGTAGATATCCAGATCGCCGTCCTTCACGGAAGTATAGACGATGGTCTTGCCGTCGGGCGAGATCGTGGCCTCCGCATCGTAACCCGGCGTGTGGGTCATTCGATGCACGCCCTGCCCGTCCATGCGCACGGCGAAGATGTCGTAGTCGTCGAGCGCCCACCGATACTTGCCTTCCCGTTTGGGTTTCGGCGGACAGCCTGGCGCCACCGGATGCGTTGAGGAGTAGAGCACGCGGCGGTCCCCAGGGAAGAAGTAGCCGCAAGTCGTTGTTCCGACCCCGGTGCTCACCATGCGAATCGCGCTGGATTCCAAGTCCATGACATACATTTGATAGCAGCCGAGTTCCTTGTCGCTCGACGCCGGTCTCTCGACCGGACGGTCTCCGGTCTGCCCGGACCAGTCATTGGTCGACTGGAGGATCAACTTGCTGCCGTCAAAGGAAAAATAGGCCTCTGCGTTCTTTCGGCCTCGGGTCAGTTGCCGGATGTTCGCGAGATGCCGCTCCGGCGACAACGTAGGTTGAGGCTGAGGTCGAGGTTGAGGTTCTTCGGAGAACACTGATCCCGCGCACATAAGTAACAAGGTTCCCACAATCCCCGTCACCGCCCATCTCCACCCCTTAACCTTAGCCTCAGCCTTGACCTTCATGGAATCGCCACCTCCATCCCCTCCTGCGCGGCGGGAAAGTCCCCCCGCGCAATCACCGCGCCGTCGTGAAAGACCACATAACTCTGCCAGCCATAGAAAAACAAGAGGCGCGCCGGCTTCGACAGCGCCTGCGGGGAAAGCCCGTAGAACAATGTCGCCATCGATCCCGGCGAATCAGGGCGCCGACAGGTCACCAGCAGGGCCATGCCTGGTTCCGCGTAGGTGCGCCCTCCCACCGTAAACCGATCACGATCAACCGTCACCTGACTGCCGCAGGGCTCCAAAATCTGGCGCGCGACGTGATGGCCCTCCGGCCCCCCCAACAAGAGCAGCGACCCTTCGACGGGGACCGGAGCCTGGTCCGTCTGGATGACCGTCCCGGGAGACCGACTCTCAATGACCTTGGCCAGTTCAGCGAAGGGCCTCTGCGCCTCCACCGTCCCTCCGCTGGGAAGCACGACCACGCGCGTAGGGTCCGTGACATACAGATTCAACATCGGCGGCAGGTCCGCCCGCGGAATCCGCCTGAAGAGTTCCATGTCCGGATCAACCGAGAGACCGACGGCCCGGGACGGAAGCGACAGCTCGAACGTCTGTCTGGTCGACTCCAGCCTCACGCTGATGGACTGTCTTGACTGATCCGCGAGCGTCAGCGTGACGGGGACCGAGAGTCGGAAGGCCGGCGACGGCTGAGTCAGGGTCACACGAAGACGAACGGTCCCCGGTTCACCCGGCGAGCCGGCCACGTCATCTTGCACGACCTGTGTCGCCCGCACCGTCGGCGCCCCCGCCTGCCGCACCCATTGGGCGAAGAACCCGCGCAGATCTCTGTCGGCAGCCCGGGCGAAGGCCTGCTCCACCTCGTTCCAGGTGGCATGGACGCCCGTGTAGGAGGCCACCAGGTTCCGGACGCCTGCCCAAAAGGGACCGTCGCCGATCTCCCG
>SWDL01000435.1 GCA_005116795.1 Nitrospira sp.
CGCGGAGGCGGCTTCAACTTCGGCCAGGCGATCGAACCACTGCGGCAGCTCGGCGGCCACGGCCCGACGGGCGAGCTCCAGGCGGTGAATGAACCAGAGGTCCCACGGCATGGCGGTGTTGACGAGCAGATGCACGAGTGGATGCGCGCGAAGGCTCAGGGCATGGCAGGTGCGGGAGAGACGGCGCAGATACCACGAGGGTCGTCGGTCCGCGTGGAAGGGCGCGCACAGAGTCCGGAGCTCTTGCGCATGATGACAAGGGTGATCTTCCAAGTGTCGGAAGACGGCCACGAGTCGGGCGAGTTCGTCCCGTAGCGTCATGGCGCGGTTGAACAGGTGTTCGGTGTCTCCCAGAAACCACAAGTACAGGAATACATAGAGGGCAAGGGAGAACACCCAATAGGAGGGGAGTCCTGCGAAGAGGGCGGCGCCGGCGAGCCCCAGCGTGAGGATGGCCAGCAGAGCCTCCACCATGAGGAGCGTGAAGAGACCTGGAACTCCGACCGCATGGCTGAGCGCGCCTTGGATACGATGTCCGTCCAGTTCGGACGGGTGAACGAGGGTCGCGGAAAGCGTGAGTCGATCGCGGAAGCCGGGCAAGGCGGTCAGTTCCTTGATGAGAGTGTGCCGTCGCGGCAGGCTGGGCAGGGGGGGGGCTTGCTCGATCACCCAGGATGTCAGTCGCTCGCGCCCCATGGTGGAGACTGTGGTGTCGAGGAGGCGGAGCAATGAGGCGGGGCCGGCGAGGTCCAGATCGCCGGCAAAGGAATGGTCCGCCGGGATGATGTGCCGGCGTTGCGGCAAGTCGTTCCAGGTCAGCGACAGTCTGGCAAGATGCTGCCGCTTGATCGTCTGCCAGTGCCGCAGGCGCTGCATCCGGGCTTCCAGCCTGCTATGATACCGGGCGACGATGAGGAACGTGAGCAGAAACAGCGCCAGGCTCGCGTTGCCTGCGTGAAATGCGGCCGTCTTGTAGAGCGCAATGGCACCGGCGGCGCCGGTGAGAAAGATGGCCAGGCGCCAGGCGGAGAACCGCGCGCTGATCTTCTGCCCGACGGTAAGCTGCCGGTCCGTTCGTCTGAGCAGGCGAGTGAGTGCCAGCGCCCGACTCTGTGAGTAGTGATGGGGCGGTGTGGGAGTGCTCCCGGACATCTCACGGACCATACCCGCACACCCGTGAGGTCGTCAACCACTATGCCATCGGAGTGGATAGAAGTCGCCGTGACCACAGCGCTCGATGCCGGGGAGCTGTTGAGCCGCTTGGAAGATACTAATGTCACCGGGGCCTGGGAGCAGGAGGGGGCAGTGCGACTCTATTGGCCGGCCGACAAATGGAATGGCGATGCGCTGGCACACCTGAAAGCCGTGGTGACCGATCCAACCGCCGAAGCCCCGGAGGTCCTGGTTCAATCGATCCCGACGCGGGACTGGAATGCCATCTGGGCGCAGGCGGTGGCGCCGATTCGGATCGGTCGACGGATCATCGTTCGTCCGAGTTGGGCTCCGGCTGAGCGTGTCCAGGGGGACATCGAACTCATTCTGGACCCCAAGCAGGCCTTCGGCACCGGGCACCATGCGACGACGCAACTGCTGATCGAGTGGCTGGAGGAGAGGATTCGAGGGCGAGAGCGGGTGCTCGATATCGGGACGGGCAGCGGACTGCTGGCAATGGTGGCCCTTCGGTTGGGAGCGACATCGGCTGTCGGAATCGATCATGATCCCATCGCCATCGAGTGCGCGAGAGGCTATGCCAATCTGAATGGGTTTGGATCAGAGTGCGCACTCCATGTCGTCGACTTGGCCTTTCTGAGCGACGTGGATCTGTCGGCCATCGACCTCATCGTGGCAAATCTGGATCGGCGCACGCTCTTGGCGGCGACCGGATCTCTGGCGCCTTTTCTCGATCGAGGGGCTGTCCTCTTGGTCTCCGGCTTGTCGGCCGAAGATCGTGATGAGATCACTGAGGCCTATGCCGCAGTCGGCGCCGCGGTCCGTCAGGTTCGCGAGCGTGATGGCTGGCTGGCGATGGAACTGCTGAAAACGGATTCGTGCGAGGGGATGGGTTGATGGCGAGGAAGAAGGCCTCGGTCGATCACCCTCATGTCCATCAGATCAATGTCTCCAATGGGGGTGTGCCGAAGCTTCCGGTATCCGAGGCTCTGGTGACCGCCAAGGGCTTGGAGGGAGATCGCCAACGAAATCTCGTCGTGCATGGCGGGCCGGACCGTGCCGTGTGTCTGTTCTCGTGGGAACGGATCCAAGCGCTACAGCGTGAAGGCCATTCGATTGCCCCCGGGGCCGGCGGGGAGAATCTGACGCTGGCCGGTCTCGACTGGGGGGAGCTGAAGCCCGGCGATCAAATTCGCCTCGCTGAGAGGGTCCTGCTGGAGCTCACCGGCTACACCGAACCCTGTAAGCACAATGCGCAGTGGTTCAAGGAAGGCAACTTCAACCGGATGAACCAAAAGCGGCATCCCGGCTGGAGCCGTCTCTATGCCAGAGTGCTGGCTGAGGGGACGGTCCAAACCGGTGATGCGGTGGTGGTGGAACGAATCATGGGTGATGGGTGATGGTCAATAGTCGATGAGAACCTCGTTCAGGCTCATGAACCATTCACCATTCACCATGAGCCATTCTGTGGTTGAGTGATGATGCCCCGTGTTCTCGAGCCTGAGCTGATGGATGATCCTGAGCAGGCATTGGCCTATGT
>SWDL01000436.1 GCA_005116795.1 Nitrospira sp.
ACGGTCCTTGGCGTACAGGATATCTTTGAGCGAGGCCGGGAGCCGCTTGCCCTGCCCCACCTCGACGAGAGTCCCGACGATGGCGCGGACCATCTGCTTGAGGAAGCGGTCGGCGTCCACTTCAATGCGAACGTCATCGCTCTCTCGTAGAACGTCTAGGCGCCTGACGTCGCAGATCAGGTCGTCGGCTTCCGAGCGGGGCCCTTCAAAAGACGAGAAGTCGTGGCGTCCAATCAGGGCCCGAGCGGCCTCCTGCATCGCCTGAATATCCAGCGGCCCATACAGATGCCAGGCACGGGCTCGATCCAGCGCCGACCGTTCCGGTCGGTTCAGGATGCGATACTCATAGAGTTTGCCGCGCGCGGCAAAGCGGGCGTGAAAATCATCGCCGACCGGCTCAGCCGCGCGGACGGCGATGTCCGGCGGCAGGCGGGCATTGAGTGCCCGCAGCCAGTCGCCCGGCGCCAACCCTTTGTCCGAGCGGAAGCTGACCACCTGCCCCAGCGCATGAACGCCGGCATCCGTGCGCCCGGCGGCGATCACCGGGATGGCTGTTTGGGTGATCGATTCGAGCGCCGCCTCGAATGCCGCCTGGATCGTGGGCTGATCCGGCTGACGCTGCCAGCCGGCGTAGGCGATGCCGTCGTATTCGATGGTCAGCTTGAATGTCGGCACGACTCACTTGCCGGCTGGGAGGGCCGGCCGAAGGTAGGCCTGAATGCCCTCAAAAATACCCTCGGCGATCTGCGTCAGAAAGGCGTCCGTCTGCATCAGCTTTTCTTCAGCCGGGTTGGAGACAAAGGCGATCTCTGCGAGGATGCTCGGCATGGCGGTAAAGCGGAGCACATAGAACGGTGCGGTCTTCACGCCATGATCGTCCACCGGATACTGGTCCTTCAGTCGACCGACGACGGCTTCTCTCGTGTGCCAGGCCAGGTCCAGCGAGTCTTGAATTTTCTTCGTCGTCAATAAATCGGCCACAAGATACTGCCAGCCCACGCCGGTTTCATTGATCGGTGTGCCGTTTTCTCGCGCCGCCACTTCGAGGGCCCGGCGGTCCGTCGCCTCGCCGAAGTGATAGATCTCGAGACCCTTCGTCGAGCGCTGAGGATGGGAATTGACGTGGATGGACACAAACAGGTCCGCATTCTTGCTGTTGGCGAACGTGGCGCGATCGTCGAGTTCCACAAAGACATCGCGATCGCGCGTCATGAGCACGGGCTTTTTCAGCCGTTGCGCGATCAGGTCTCGAAGCGTCAGTCCCACCCGCAGCGTGATCCGCTTTTCTTCCGTCCCTCCCTGTCCCACCGCGCCCGGGTCTTTGCCGCCGTGGCCCGGATCGATAACGAGGAGCTTCACGCCGTCGCGAGGCGTCGGGGCAGGGCCTTTGGGCGGGGGCACTGTCGCTCCCTGAGGCAGGGCCGCTCTGGCGGGGCCTGACGGGGCCGGTCTTGCCTCTTCGGGATCAGGCCGGTTGACCACTTCCACGACGAGCCGGGGCGGTTTCGACAGCGGAGACACGCGATAGTCCGCGACGTTCGTCAGGGTGACCAGAACCGTGCGGGCCTTGGCATGGACGTCCCGTGCGGCTTGGCGGATGGAGATGGATTCGGGGATCGGCTGATCGGCGAGCCGCGCGCCGGCGTGGGAACTCAATCGCGCATTCTGTAGCTCAAGAATGAACCGGTCGGGGCGATGGGCCCGGCGATGCTGCACCCGCACCTGTCGCTGCAAGTCGAAGACGAGCGTGGTGGCATGGGCAGACGTCTGGACGCGGACATCCTGCACGAGGACCGGAGGATGGCGCGTGAGCCGGCGAACCGGGGCGGCGACGGGTGTGTTAAAATCCAGTGATTCGTCCGGCTCAGCGGCGATGGCCGACCAGATGGGCGGCTGGGCCCACGCAACCGGACCCGATCCGACGATCAGGAGAACGATGATGAGCGGCGTGAGGAAACGCGCCATAAAGGTACCGTCTGCTTGTCGCAGAAGTTCAGGGGATTGTCAACCACGGGCCTGTCCGGCTAGGCTGCAGGCCGTATGTCGAATCATCTTATCATTGACGGCTACAATCTGCTGGGCGCCAGAGGGCAGATCGCACCTCACTCGGGAGCGAACCTGGAGGCGGCCCGTGAAGGGTTGATCCGGGAGTTGGCGCGCTATCATCAGCAGAAAGCCCATGCGATCACCCTGGTGTTTGACGGCTGGCAGCAGGGGAGTGGCGTGGAACGGCACGAACACCGTTCGGGCGTGCGCGTCATGTATACCAAGCGTGGTGAGCGGGCGGATCAAGTCATTCAACGGCTGGCAGGGCGGGATGGGCGTGATTGCTCCGTGGTGTCCTCCGACCGGGAGGTCATGGAGGCGGCCCGAGCGTCCGGCGCCTTTGTCGTCAGCTCCGCAGAATTTGCCCGCAAGCTGCAGGCTCCGACGGCGTCTGTCCGGCCTGGTGAGAAGGATGAGCGCGATCTGCCGCCTCGCCGACCCGATAAAAAGGGCAATCCGCGCAAGCTGCCGAAGTCCGTCCGGCGACGGCAAGCACGACTCAAACGGTTCTGACGAAGGGTCCGGGAGGGTGAGGAACGGGGCTCTGAAGAGTGAGACGCGTGAGATCCATTGGGAACAGCTTCCCGACCCCTTTGTTGTTCCTCGGCCTTCAACAGAATGACTCCATCCTCTTCGGTGCAGCGCCTTGTTATATTTTCTCTTTGTATTCTCTGAAGCCGTCAACCAATTGCCGGAATGAGGTGGGTGTGTATTTCTTAAAGCTTTCTTCGTCCACGTACACAAAGTCATACGTCACATCCGACTGGACCCGGTTGATATCTTCACGCCACTGCCGCAACCGTTCCATCTTCAACGGAACATCCAGGTCTTCCTGCCCCTTGGTCTCGACAACGACAATTCTCTTGTTGGACAGCTTGACGATGAAGTCCGGGTAGTAGTTGGAGATGTCGCCGTCAGCGTTCACGTAATCCAGCTTGAAATGCACGGCCATGTAGTTCTTGCCGTAGGAAATCACGTCGTCGCAATCTTCCAGGAAGCGAGCGAACAGCAATTCAAAGTTGCTGTCCCCGATGATGCGGTTAAAGACACTCTTTTTCGGGATGAGGTAGCCCTGATCCTTGGCCACAAAGGGGCGTGTCTGCCGCAGCTTGATGCGGTCGCGGATTTCGGCGTCGCCTTTGTCCTGCACAGTGAGCGAGTTGATCGCCTTTTTGAAGGTCTCGATCAAGGTCTTGGTGGCGGCCAGTTCTGACAGGTTGCGCAGGGTGTTGGGGCTTTCCAGGTCTACCGGGCGGTCAAACAACTCAGCCTGCACAAAGGCTTTGACCTTGCCATACAGCACATCGTAGCCGCTGACCAGCCGCAAGTCCTTCATCATGGTTTGCGCAAAGTAGCCGATGACGCTGCTGTAATCCGCAATGCCCGCCGTGTCGAGGATGGTGGTATGCGTTACCTCGCCGGTGGTGATGTCCTTGAAGACGATCTCGCGCTGTTGCGCTCCGCTAAACTGTCGATAGGCCACGCGTTGATGCCCCATCGCGCCCACATCCAACGCGCCAAGGTTTTTGTATTCCCGGTAGACGCGGGGCGTCAGCACCGGGATTTCAATGTCCAGCGCGTCGATGTCTTTCTTCTCGTTCTCCTTGTCAACCTCCACCACCAGCGGCGTCTTGGGCTGGGTGCCTTCGCCCATCGGCTTGCGCTCCAGCACCACACCTTCCGCCTGGATGGATTCCACAAAATCCATAAAGGCATTCGTGCCGACGACGCTGACGTATTCTTCCAGGCCGCCGGGGTACATTTTGCGCAGGCCGCGCCCCAGGGTTTGTTCCGGCAAGATGTTACTCTTGGCGGAATAGGCGCGTAGTCCCACAATCGTGGTGACGTTGCGCACATCCCAGCCCTCTTTGAGCATCATCACGGAGATGATGGCTTTATAGGGGCTGTCCAGTCCGTCAATCTCCCCGGCTTGGCGGCGCAGGATATCCAATTCTTCCTTGCCTTTTCCTGAAGTCGATTCTGAGATCTCGCCGTTATTCTTGGTGTGAATGACCAGCACAGCGTCCTTCAGGTCTGGATAGTTGCCTGCCAAATATTCAGCCACGTCGTCGCAATTCCGGGTGTCGTCGGTCATCACAAACAGGATGGCCTTCTTGCCCATCTTTTCGTGCTCGGCATACGCCTTGCGCCACTCGAGCACGCCCAGGTGAATGTAATCGGTGTATTTCTCGGTGTACTTGGCGCTCTGGCGCTCCACCAGTTTGGCGCGGCTAGGGGCGTCGGGCAGAACAGGATGCTTAACCACATTTTGTTTGATGGCTTCAACCAGCGGGTAATCAGCGACGGTCCGCACGAAAATCGCGCCGTTGTTGTGCTTGGGCGTAGCGGTCACATCCACTTGTAGGGAGAGGGCGGAGCCTTTTTGCTTCAGCCGGTTGTGGATGTCTTCGATGGATTTGAACCAGGCCATGCGTGGGTCGTGAATATGGTGCGCCTCGTCGTTGAGTACCATCAGTTCGTCAATGTCGCGCACGATCATGCCCAAATCCACTTTGGAGTCGGTGGTCGCGCCGCTGGGCCGCTTACCTAGAAAGTACTCCATCGTGTCTTCATCATCGGGCGAAGCGGGAATGTCGTCTCCGGCGTAGACGCGGTGGATGTTGGTCAGGAAGATGTTGCCGATAGGACGGGTGATCCGCACCTCATCTTGCCGGTGCAGGGTCAGTTGAAAATCGTCGCGCCAGTTGCGTCCGTCCATGCCGTTGTCGGGAATGACCGGGTCGTCTTTCAAAAAGATGCGCAGGCCCTGAAAATCCTTATAGATGCGATCCAGCACGATGATGTTGGGGGCGATCACCAGAAAATTACGCGCCAGCGTCGACTCCGGCTCATACAACTTGTGGTAAAAACTCCACGCCAGGACCAGACTCAGCACCTTGGTCTTGCCCGTACCGGTGGCCATTTTCACCACAAAGCGCCGCCAGGTCTCGTCAAACATGCCGGTGGAGACCGCGCCGGAACTGTCGAAGCGCATCAGGTCATACTTGTCCTGCACGCCCACCACGTCATGCAGATAGATGATGGTCTCCGGCGCCTCGCGTTGGGCAAAGTAATACTGAAACTCGGCCATCGCGCCATCGGCTTGAAGAAGCAGGTGTGGCGTATTGAACCACCAGTTGAGCAGACTCTTGCTGGTGTCGGTCGCCCCCATGTAGCCGCTATCTCGCCATTCCTTCACCTTGCGGCGCAGTTGCGGCACTAAGGGCGGCATCAGCTTTTCAGCACTGGATTCCCGCAGGGATTCATCCGCCGGAAACCAACGCAGGGCTGGGTCGAGGATAGCGTAAGGCGATTCAGGAAATTCTTTATGCAAGGCCATGATTTTTACCTGTAAATCATTCGAGGTGGTGATGGCACAGTAATGCCCTCTGGATTTCGCCGCGGAGCGGCAGTTGAATTTAGGCAGGTCATTTATGGCCTGCAAGCGTAGCAATAGTATCCCCGTCCCATCGGGACGGTTGAGTCTGAGTCTGCATCAGCCCCACACATAACGTTCGTCGTATTCGATTCCGTGCTTTTGCAAAAAATCCAGATACTCTTCCTGAAAAGTTCTTTGCCGATGAGATTCTCGTTGTTTCTGAATGTAATTGATCACGGATTCCAAATTCGATTTGCTGACGGTGAATACGCCATACCCTTCCTGCCAGGCGAAATCACGCAATTCCTGGAACGTCTCGTGAATCCACTTGGAGGACTCACCTTTCAGGTATTGCGCATTCTGGCTCGGTGATAACGTCGCAGGTGCCATTACCAAGGCATGAATGTGATCGTCAACCCCGCCGACTTGCAAGGCAGTCATCTTGTGATAACGGGCAACGCCGCCGAGGTAAGCCCATACCCGCTGCTCAATCTCAGGCGTGATATGACCGACGCGATTCTTGGTGTTGAAAACTATAAGGTAATGAAGCGAGGTGTAGGTGTTTGCCATTAGGTTACCCTCCGAAGCCTCAACCGTCCCGCTGGGACGGGGGATGACTCAACATCTTTGCAGGCCGTAAACGACCTGCCTAAACTCAGGCGTCCCTACGGGACAAAGACGGGCGGTACAGGGCCATTATTTCTTCCCTCCCACCGTAACCTCCACAATCGTCATCGTATCATTGCCGAAGATGTCCACCACTTTGACCGCCAGCTTAC
>SWDL01000437.1 GCA_005116795.1 Nitrospira sp.
TTAGGGAGCGCGGGCGTCAACATCAAGGCCTTTTCCGCCCCGGAGGTGTCCAGCAAGGCGGGGAAGGGTACGCTTCGTCTCATGGTGTCGGATCTGGAGCGAGCCAGGATCGCGCTCAAGTCAGAGAAAATCAAATTCCGGGAAGAAACCGCCCTCGTGCTGAGCCTCGAGAACAAGCCCGGCGCCTTGGGCCGCCTGGCCGATCACCTGAAGCAGGCCAAGGTCAACATCACCTGCGCCTATCTGACCCCGTCTCGTGAAGGCAAGCGGGCCATCGTCGTGCTGACCGTGACCAATCTGTCGCGCGCGTTGGAAACCCTCCGCGGCGAATCCCTCGACGAAATCTAGGACCCTGCCGCTTTCTTGAGCGGCTCCAGCAGCTCAGCCGGCACCCGTAACCCTCCGCGTCCGATTCCAACCTCGATATCCGGCTTGGTCACGCCGTGAAAGTCGCTCCCCCCGGTGACGAGCAAGTCCAGGGTGCGTGCAAGCTGGAGGTATTCGGCCGTATCCGAATGCTTGTGCGTGCTGTAGTGGACTTCCACTCCCTTCAGGCCCTGCTCCTTGAGTTGCCGGCAGAGCCGCACAAGGCCGTCCCGGCTCTCGCGAACCCACGTCGGGTGAGCGAGAACGGGGACGCCTCCGGCTGCGAGTATCCACCCGACGGCGGTAGCCGGGTCGGGCAGTTCCCTGGGAATAAAGGCTGCTTTCCCGTTCGCCAAGAAGCGATCAAAGGCGTCTTTGGCCGAGGTGACGTACCCCTTCTCCATCAGCACCCGGGCGATATGGGGACGGCCGACCGACTCCGTGCCGGCCAAGGTGCGCACTTCTTCGTAAGTGAGGTCCATGCCCAGAGCTCTCAGCCGCTCCACGATCTGCGGATTCCGTTCATGGCGGCTTCGTCGCAGCCCCGTCAGATGTGACAGCAACTCGGGCCGCCGCCAGTCGAAGCAGTAGCCCAGGATGTGTAGTTCTGTGTCTCCCTGTCGTGAGCTGATCTCGATGCCGGGGAGCACCTCGATGCCCAGCTCCTGTCCGATCGACAAGGCTTCCGGAATGCCGGCGACCGTGTCATGGTCGGTCACCGCCAGTGCCGTCACGTGGGCCTGTTGTGCCCGCGTCAGAACCTCCCGCACGGAGAAGCTGCCATCCGAGTGGGTGGTGTGCAAGTGCAGGTCTAGTCGTCGGGCTTGGGCCATCGGTGGTGAGGTGGGGCTGGGTCAGCGCTTCTGGGCCAGGAGCCTCGCGGTGACGGAGACTCCCGCCGTCTGGGCAGAGGAACCGGCCTCTACCCGGTCTCCCTCGTCGTAGTGCAGAATGCGCAGCGGCTCGACGTTCCGGAGGAGCTCATTCGCGTCGAGACAGAATTCCCGTCGCCGGGGATGTCCGTACCGGAGATGGTTCTCCACCAAAAACGTTTCATAGACCAGCATCCCGCCCGGCTTCAGCGCATTGAGCAAGACCGGAAACAGAGGGCGATAGAGATAGAAGAACACCAGGATGACGTCATACCGCTCCTTCCCGAGCTCCGGCGGGGGACTGCTGGTCGGTTCGAGATCTATGAGCTGTGTGGTCAGACGTGGAAAGCCACGTACCGTTGCGGCAGATCGCAGGTTCTCCAGGGCGGCGACATCCCGATCGATCGCGTCGACGGTGAATCCCATCTGTGCCAGGTAGAGCGAGTGGCGACCACGGCCGGAGGCCAGGTCCAACGCGATTCCCTGTGGGAGTCTGGGCGTCATCTCAGACAAGAACGGACTGGGAGCGCGAGCGCCGCCGGTCTCCGTGCGATGCCGTGACAAACGGATCCCGACGGATCCCTTGATATCGGGCAAGGGGGGAGCGAGCTTTCGGACCCAGAGCGACAGGTGTTCAATGGGAAACTCTTCGAAAAGCGCCGATGCGACGCGATCAGCCAGGGTTTCCAGCAGGACATAGTCTGTAGCGGTTCCGATCGCACGAATGCGCTCAACGACCGCCGCATAGTCGAGCCCTCTGGAGAGGTCAGCCGTCGAGGCGGCCTCGGTGAAGGCTTGGGTCGAGTAGTCTAGTTCCGCATCGACGGCAAGGGGCTGCGGGTGAGCACGTTCCTTGGGTGTGACTCCACAATGCCCTTGAAATTCAAGCTGTTCGATAATAATCCTGGCCGACATACGGGCATTCTGGAGGGAGAGGGAGAGGGCTGTCAAGGACAGGTGATGTCGCCATGATGTGAGTTGTTTCGGCTCAGGGTCCGTCTTGACTTCGTTTCGAATCGACATCTATAATTCCGCAGCCGTGTAGGAGCCGTGCCATCCATTTGAAAACAATGACGGATTTTACCCATTTCAACGAGTCCGGCCGGGCGCGTATGGTCGATGTGAGCGCCAAGGCGGCCACCGAACGGGCGGCGACGGCCCAGGCCAAAGTCTTCCTGACGCCAGAAACCCTGGAGCAGATTCAGCGAGGGAAGATTGCCAAGGGAGATGTCTTGGCCGTGGCCCAGGTGGCGGGGGTGATGGGCGCTAAGCGGACGCCTGACCTGATTCCGATGTGCCATCCCATGTTGTTGAGCAGTGTGGATATCGGATTCAAAGAGGATCCCCAGCCGGACCGGCAGGGATTGTGCTCGATTCTGATTACCGCCACCGTGAAAACGACGGGGCCGACCGGCGTGGAAATGGAGGCGATGACCGCCGTTTCCGTGGCCGCG
>SWDL01000438.1 GCA_005116795.1 Nitrospira sp.
CCCCGATCCGGCCGTCGCAATCGAGCATTTCGCCGATCAGGTAGAGTCCTGGGACCTTGCGTGACTCCATCGTGCGGAAGTTGATTTCGCTCAGGGGCACCCCGCCGGCCGTGACTTCGGCATAGTTCCACCCACGGTCCCGCTCCACCGGAAGCGCCAGGCTCGTGAGACCCTGCGCCACCCTGCGTCGTTGTTCACGAGTGAGTTGCCCCAACGATGTCGACGGCTCCACCCCGAGGAAGCGGCAGAGCGCCGTCGCGAAGCGATCAGGCACTCGCATGGCCAGCAGCTTGGCGACGGATCCTCTGGGCCTCTCTGTCCCCTGGTCCCTCATCCAACGATCAACCGTCTCTGCGTGCATGCCCGGCAGGAAATGGCTCCGCATCTCCACCGCGTCGCCCTCTCCCTTCGCCTTCGTCCAGAATCGACTGGCATCCATGACCACCGGCCCACTCAGGCCGACATGGGTCCACAGAAGACTCCCCGTCCTCCGGTCAACCTGACGGCCCGTGACCGTGGTCGTCAGCACGACCTCTTGTGACACACCGGCCAGTCCGGCATGAAACATGCCGGGCGCCAAGACCAACGGGACCAACGCCGGAAACGTGGGCGTCACGGTATGGCCGAGCGTTTGGGCGATCACCCAGCCGTGCCCATCGCTGCCTGTCTTCGGCAGAGACCGGCCTCCGGTGGCGAGGATCACCCGTCGCGCGCAACATTCGCCCTGGTCATGCCGAATCACAAAGTCAGGAGTGTTGGGGGGTGCGGCGTTCGACATGATGCTCAAGACGCGATGATTCGTGCGGATCTCAACGCCAAGGGTCTGACAGCGATCCAGCAAGGCACGGAGCACCGTGTCGGCCCGATCCGTGACGGGGAAAAGCTTGCCTGTGTCCTCCCGCTTGAGTTCGACACCGAGGGACGCAAACCATCGGACCGTGGCGTCCACACCAAAGGCGGCCAGAATGTTTCTGACCAGATGCGGGGTGCCGCTGAAGTCCTCCGGCGTCACCTGTTCGTGCGTCACATTGCACCGGCCGCCGCCGGACACCAGAATCTTGGCCCCGATCTTCTTCGCTCCGTCGAGCAGCACGATGCGGAGACCAGCCTGACCTGCCCCTGCGTCCGCCGCAAAGATCGCCGCGGCCAACCCTGCCGCTCCGGCCCCGACAATGGCAATATCCACCTGCTCGTCCACCCCATCCTCGAACCGCTCGTCACTGCGCGGACGGAAGGACCGCCGTGGATTAGGGAATCGGCGGGGCAAATCGGAGATTGTGCGCCTCGAGATTCAGGAGGTAGTCCTGCATCCGTCTTTGCACATGTCCCTTGACCTGCTCGATCACTTTGCTGTCGATCTCGAGCAGCCCCAGTCCGGCAGGAATCTCATCCGGACGGATAACGAAGAGATTGATGCCGAATTCCTTCGCACGATACTGCGCCTCCCTCAGTCGCTGGTGAATATACCGCTCGTTCAAGCGCGTGAGGACGTTCAACTCCACGAGGTCGCTGAGAGGATGGGGTTCGAGACGAACCGCTTGCTGGGGAACATTGAGAAGAATGAAGACCGTCTGGCACCCGGACTGGAAGGCGATCTCCACGGGAAGGGGATTGGCCAGGTCCGCATCGAGATAGCGGGAGCCGTCGATTTCCACCATTTCAAACAAGGGATAGAGAGCCAGCGACGCACGGATGCGTTTATAGAACAGGTCGTGTTTGGCCTTCACACTCCGCGCGTCCTCGCCTGCCGTCGGCGCAAGATCTGCGTCTTTGTTGGAAAACACGACGGTCGAGCCGTCCTCGTACCGCTCGGCGAGAATGCTCCAGACCACCGGACTGGTGATCACTTTCTGCAGATTGATTTGTCCGGCCAGCGTCGCCAAAAGCGGAAAGGGATCGAGGAACGCCTTCATCCTCTTCAACTCGAAGTACCGATCAAATTCATCGAACGTCCGCTGAATTTCAGGCGCATGCACAAGGCGCCGAAAAGACTTCAGTGGAGATGAGAACTCATCCATGAGGCGGAACAGAAAGCTGACGGATCGGCCCGCGAGACGGAAGGGCATCCCGACGCATAAGGACATGACCAGGGGGAAGAATTTCAAGGCTCTCCGGACATCACGGAGGACCGACCCGCTCGGCCCCCAACCCTGCGTGACCTGCGGGACGATCCCCAGGAGATGAGTCAGCTTATGGCGGAGATAGGGATGAATCTCGTAGATCGCATCAGGGGACGTGATATCGTGTTCCCAGATGCGAATGGTCTTCGCGGCTCCGGCCGCTCCGGGAGACTCGACGAATCCCATGGCATTGCAGGTTCCTGCGGAAGAGCTCACGATATGGGCCGGGTGGAACCCGGCCTTCACCAATTCGGCGGCGGCATAGGCTTGCATGACGGCCTTACACCCGCCTCCGCAGAAGACAAAGAGGACCTTTCCGTACTTACCGTGTTCGCGTTCGGGCATATGAATCCTGCGACGTCGGGAGACCGATCCTGATGCAGTCGTATGACGTGTGCATTATCGGTGCGGGAGTTGTTGGATGCGCCATCGCGCGTGAATTAGCGCAGAGACGCTGGGACCAGTCTCTCCGCATCGTGGTCCTCGAGGCGCACGAGCGCGCGGGAGAGGAAACCAGCGCACGCAACAGCGGCGTGCTCCACAGCGGCATCCACGAGCATCCCGGCTCGTTGAAGAGCCGGCTGGCGCGGGAAGGCAGCGTGCTCGCAGTCGAATATGCCGTTCGCCGACGCATCCCGCTGCTCCGGACGGGCATGGTCATCGCCATCGCCTGGGACGACCTGCGGCAGGGTCTCTGGCGCGACCTGTCCTCGCTCTGGAGATTGCGGCTCAACGCCTGGAAGGCACAGATCCCCGTGCGCATCGTGTCCCCTTCGGGACTCCGCACCATGGAACCCCATCTTCGCGCCCTCTGCGGCATCGTCATCCCCACCGTCGCCGTCATTGACTCAGGCGCCTTCGTGCATGCGTTGAAAGCCGACGCGGAATCCGGCGGAGCCCGGTTCCTCTTTCACAACCGGGTGACCGCCATCGAACCCCGCACCGACTCCTACGTCGTCACCACGGAGCGACAACGGCTCCGTGCGGCCTGCCTGATCAACGCCGCCGGTCTCCACGCCGACGAGGTGGCGGCGCTGGCGGCCCCCGCCAGGAAATATGTCATTTCGCCGTTGCGGGGCGAGTATTACGAAGTCGTGACGGAGAGCAAGAAACACCTCATTCGGCGCCTCGTGTACCCCGCCCTCCCTCCTCAATCGGTCGGAAAAGGCATCCACTTCAGTCCTCGCCCGAACGGGCAGCTCTTTCTGGGCCCGAACAGCGTGCCGGTCGACAGCAAGACGGACTACACCTCGCGCAAGACGCCGCCGGGGACGTTCATGCAGGCCTTGCAAAAGTTCCTTCCCGCGCTCGAAGAACGCGACCTTCTCTGGGCCTACTCCGGCATCCGGCCTCACGTGAAGGTCTCGAACGGGGAGAAAAGCGACTTCATCATCGCGGCGGACTGCGAGGATCCACCCTTGATCAATGTGGTGGGCATTGAATCGCCGGGACTGTCCGCCGCCCTGGGCATCGCCGGGCATGTGGTCGAGACGCCATGCCTCCGGAGGCGGTTTCACATGTCGGGGGGCGCCCCATCCAGGTCTCACGCCGTCCTCGATCGCTGACGGTGACCCCGTTCCTCTTCTTCCTTCCGCAAGACGCGGTACAGCGTCTTGCCGTGGATGGTGCCCGGCAACTCGCTGCGAAATTCGATTTTCCTGGGAACCTTGTACGGAGCCAGGAATCGGCGGCAGTGCTCCATCAGCGCCTCGGCAGTGGGCACGTCCCCCTCACGCACGACAAAGGCCTTGATGGATTCCGCGCCTTCTCCCCGCGAGACCCCGATCACCGCCGCATCCCGCACCGCCTGATGCAGGAGCAGCACCCGCTCAATCTCCGATGGGTAGACATTAAACCCCGAGGCGGAGAGAATCATGTCCTTCTTCCGATCCACAATGTAGAAAAAGCCGTCTTCATCCATGCGGGCCATGTCGCCGGTGGCCAGCCATCCCTCGGGCCTCACCACGTTGTCCGTCTCGTGCTGGTTGTTCCAGTAGCCCTGCATGACTTGAGGCCCGCGTACCCACAGTTCCCCCGCCTCACCGAGCGGGACCTCGCATCCCTGTTCATCGACCAGCTTCGCGTCGGTGCTCGAGATGGGCAAGCCGACCGACCGCTTGACGGAGAGGCCGCCGGGAATATTGCAATGGGTGACGGGGGAGGCCTCCGAGAGACCATACCCTTCGACCAGGAGATGGCCGGTGCGCTCTTTGAACTGCTTGAGGAGCTCGTAAGAAAGCGCGGCCCCGCCGGAGATACAGAATCGCGCCGACTCGAAATCCGTCGCCTCGCAGTGCTCGAGAAGCTTTCGCACGAGCGCAGGCACCAAGGCGACGACCGTCGGCTCCTTCTTGCGGACCAGGCTCAACAACACTTTCATGTCTCGCGGATCCGGGACCAGGACCATCGTGCCCCCGACGCTCAGACAGATATTCTGCGTCACCGTCATCCCGAACACATGGAAAAGGGGGAGCGCGGCCAAGAAGGTTTCCTCGCCGGGCGCCGGGCGAAACCAGCTCAGCAGTTGCTGGACGTTGGCGGTCAAATTGCGGTGGCGCAGCATCGCCCCCTTCGACACGCCGGTGGTCCCGCCCGTGTATTGGAGCAGCGCCAGATCGTCCGGCGCCACACTCGGCAGATCCTTGGGTGAAATCGGACGCTCCATGTCCAGCAGATCGCGAAAGAAGATCACCCGGTCGCTGGGCGGGATCAGGACCGGAGCCGTTCGACTCCGCTGTTGATAGATATACCTGGCGATGGTGGCCATGAAATCGGTGATCCGCGTCACGATGATCGGGGCGAGATCGAGGTGCTGGACTTTTTCATACATCATGTCGAGCACCACGACCGCGCGAGCCCCGGCGTCGCGAATTTGAGAGGATAACTCGTGCTCCGTGTAGGTTGGATTGCAGGCCACGACGATGCCGCCGGCTCTCAGAATCCCGAAATAGGCGATGACCGACTGCGGCGAATTCGGGAGGCACAGCGCGACGCGATCCCCCTTGCGAACGCCGAGCGCGGCGAGCCCACAGGCAAATCGCTCCACGAGGTTGCCGCATTCCTGGTAGGACAGGGTCTTGCCGAAAAAGTAGAGCGCAGACCGGCGAGGAAACATTCGCACGCTCCTGGCAAACATGGCCGAGAGCGACTCCTCCCGGAGCGGCGCTTCACGAGGCACACCGTGGGGATAGTGTTGGAACCAAGGTGTGTCAGACATACGCTGATCCGTTCAGCACCACGCCCCTCCGGCCAGGGCGGGACAGGGCTCAAAGCGCGTCCCGTACCGGGACGAGAGCGAGGCCAATTGTTCCGCGAACTGCGGGGGCGTCCCCCTGCGGCTCCCCCAGGTGAGCAGCCCTCCCCTGAAGGCAGGGAACCCGATCCCATGGATCAACGCGAAATCCACCTGCCAGGGATGCTCGACAATCCGGTCGGAGAGACAGCGCACGGCTTCATCCAGCATCGGGAGGAACAGCCGTTGTCGGATCGCGTCATCGGAGACACTCCCCTCTTCCTGTGGATGGAGACGCCGATACCGCCGGATCATGTCAACCGTGTCCGGGTGCTCCTCTCTTCCTTTCCAGAACGTCAGGGGAGGCCGCCCCGGAGGCAGCATGGTCTGCAACAGTTCATCGCGACGCTCGACCCGCGGTCCCAGCACGGTCAAAGAGGTCAGCACATGGATGGCCACCTGCAATCCGATCAAGTCCAGAAGTTCAAGAGGCCCCATGGGGCGTCCGCTGTCGATCGCCATGCCGAAGGTCTTGGCGATCCCGTCGATCCGCCGAATGGGCACGCCTTCGCCCGCCAGGATTACGGCTTCCGCCAAGTACCGAGACAGAATCCTGTTCACGAGGAACCCCGGCCCGTCATTCACCACCAGCGGAAATTTGCCGAGGCGCTTGGCGACGGCACAGGCGGTGGCCAGGGCCGGCCCGGAAGTGAACGGCGCCCGGACGATCTCGACCAATTGCAGTTTGGCCACCGGGTTGAAGAAGTGCAGCCCCACACACCGCTCTCGATGCGCGGCCTGTGCCGCAATATCTGTGACGGTGTAGGACGAGGTATTGGTGGCGAAAACGGCATGGGGCGGAGCGATGCGCTCGAACTCCTCCAGCACCGCTCGTTTCACCGCCAGCGTCTCCGACACGGCCTCAATCACCAACGGCAGTCTCGCCATGTCCTGGAGGGTGATCGTCGGCAGAATGCGCATCATTCGATGACGCATCTCGGAGGGGAGGATGACTCGCTTTCGAAGCTGGGCGGCCTGCGCATCATGGATGCGCCCGACGGCTTTGGCTAGAACCCCGCCGGACACATCCCGCAAGACCACGGCGATGTCTTTCTCAGCGAGAAGTCTCGCAATCTGCCCACCCATCAATCCCGCCCCCAGGACGCCGACGGAGGCCGGCGCCATCGACGAGCTCTTCACGCCTCGTTTCAACGTCTCCCCATTCAGAAAGAGGCCGATGAGATCAGCAGACACCGACCCGCCCATCAGCTCAAGCAGCCGGGGCTTTTCGATCCGCATCGATCCGTCCAAGACACCCGTCCGAAGCCCCCTCTGCACCGCATCGACGGCACGGAGCGGCGCCGGATAGAAGCCTCGGACACGCTTGGTCACTTGGCGCCGGGCATATCCACAGACGAAGGCACGGATGCCTGGCAGGGCCAGGAACCGTTGGCCGGGGGAGAGGCGGGACGGCAAATCCAGATTGGCGCACAGGGTGCGCGCTTTCCCGATGGCGGCCTGCACCAGCGCCTCGCGCTGCACCGCCTCGAGGGTTCGATCCCTGGACGGAATGGACGCCACCATGCCGTCGATCAGATGCATCCGGAGGGCCTGCCGGGGATAGATTGTTTTCCCCGTTGTGATCAACTCCAGGGCCGCCGGCAGACCCACTAACCGTGGAAGACGCAGCGTGCCGCCGAATCCGGGAAGAATTCCCAGCCTGACCTCCGGCAAGGCAAAGCAGGTTTTTGGATGGGTACTCGCGATCCGCGCGTGGCAGGCCAGTGCCAGCTCCAGCCCCCCCCCCAGGCAAGCCCCCTCCACCGCCGCGACATAGGGTTTTCGAGACCGTGCCATGGTATCGAACAACGTGTGGACCGTAATTACCAGCCGGTCGATGGATGCCAGGTCTTGTTTTCGTTGCGACTCGTGGACTGACTCCAAGTCGGCGCCCGCGCAGAAGATCCCCTCTTTCAGACTCACCAAGACGACGGCGGTGACGGCGTCGTTCGCCTGGGCCTCCTCCACAACGGCCTGCCAGGCTGCGACGCTTTCCCCGTTCAGCACATTCGCCGACTTCCCGCGATAGTCGAACCCGGCCAAGAAGATTCCGCCGTCGAGGAGCCTGGTCTTGAAATGCGGGCGCTCCATGATCATTTCCTTTCCAGCACCATCGCCACGCCCTGCCCGCCGCCCACGCATCCGCCGATCAGGGCCCGCTCAGCCTTGCGTCGTTTCAGCTCCAACAGCGAGGTCACGGCCAAACGCAACCCCGAGACGCCCACCGGGTGTCCCAGCGCAATGGCTCCTCCGTGCGGGTTCAGATCATTCGGAGGGATTTCACCGATGCGTCCTGAGAGTCCGTACCGGCCGAAAGTCTGTTCCATGAGCGCGGCCGAGTCGAGCGTGCGGAGAATGCCCAAGACGACGGCCGCGAAGGCTTCATTGATCTCAAAGACGGAAAAATCCTTGAGAGCCAGGCTCGTCTTGCGAAGCAGCAGGCTGATGGCGCCGACGGGCGCCAAGCCCATGCAGGCCGGTTCATAGCCGAAATCGGCGTACTCCCTCACGTACCCCATGATGGGCAATCCCAGCGCCTTCGCCTTCTCCTCCTCCATCAGCAGCAGCGCCGCCGCCGCATCCGTGATCTGTGAAGCATTCGCGGGCGTCACGGATCCGTAATGCCGGTCGAACACGGGCTTCACCTCGCGAAACGTCTCCAGGCCGGCATCCTCACGAATCCCGTTGTCCCGCTCCACGTACACCCCTCGCTCCGGAACATACATCGGGACGACCTCGTCCGCAAACAGGCCTTGCGTCCAGGCTTGTGCGGCATTCTTGTGCGACCGGACGGCAAACGCATCTTGATCCTCGCGGGTCATCCCGAAGGCCGGAGCCTTCGCGATATTTTCTGCGGTGGCTCCCATGATGAGATCACACATCGGATCCGTCAACCCGAGCACGAGCCCCACCCGCGGCGGATATTTCTTGAGATTGAGGAGCTTCGGGAGGAGCGCCACGGCGCCCGCGACGCGTTGCCGGACACCCTTCGCCCGTCCGTATTCGAGCAGCAGGCCGGCGACCTTGTGGTGATAGGCGGTCTGGATTCGGCTCATCGCCTCCATGCCGATCACCAGCACGGTGTCCACGTCGCCGCTCCGGATACGGAGGCCGGCATAGTAGAGCGCCGTCACGCCGGAGCCGCAATTCTTTCCGGCGACGGTATCCGCTGGAATCGACGGCGGCAGGCCGCCGACGACTGCCGCGACGCGCGTCGGGTTGACCGCATGCATCGGCGTGGCCACGTTGCTCCCCAACACACAGTCGATGGTCTCGAGGGGAAGATTCCAATTCCCACAGCGCGTGACCATCTCGCGGACCACCCAGGCGCCGAGCACGTCCGCGTCTGTCTCGCGAAAAGCCGTTCCCTCTTTGCACAAGGGAGTCCGGAATCCGTCGACGATCACGACGTGGCGCATGGATGGCTCCGTCAACTGTGCCGCAATGAACCGACAATCTACCATAGATTATACAACCTGGCTGCGTGGCGTGGCCCTTCGGTATGACATTATTCCTGTGCATATCCCCCCCCAAGTAGGTCACGAAAGAGCGGCCACGAGACCGAAGAAATTGACAGCCGGGGCGAACGTGGTAGGTTAAGGGGCGATCGGTCGGGTGAGGAGGTCGCAACAAAGGGATTCATGGCACAACCAGATATTTTCCAGGGATCGGTGGCGGTGGCTGAGTCGGCTCGGGACAAGGCCTCCTATTCCGGCTTTCTCGCCGGCCTGTTCGAAGCCGACGTCCGGTGGGACCTCCTGACGTCGGCGGCCCTCCCGGCGGTGGGGCCGTCGGCCCGGGAATTCCTCGAACGGTTCAGGACCGCGATCAGGGAGCTGGATCCTGATCGGATCGACAGCAACGGCGAACTCCCTGAGCACATCATCAGCACGCTGGCTGAGCTCGGCGCCTGGGGGATCAAGATTCCCAAGCGATTCGGCGGGCAGGAACTGAGCCAACATGAGTATCAGCAAGTCGCGACCCTCTGCGGGAGCGTGGACGCGTCGCTCACCGTGCTCCTGTCGGCCGCCCAGTCCATCGGCGTACCTGAGCCCTTGCGCCTGTTCGGCACGGAAGAGCAGAAAGCCAGATATCTCCCGAGGCTCGCGCGCGGTGAAATCTCCGGCTTCGCCCTGACGGAGCGACAGGTGGGCTGTGATATCTCCAAAGTGGAGACCTACGCGGTCCGCGTCAAAGAGCACGGCCGGACCGTCGCGTACCGTCTCTCCGGAGAGAAATTCTTCATCACCAATTCCGCGAAGCACGACGGAGAATTTCTGGCCTCCATGCTCGTCGTCATCGCCCGGATTGTCGATCACCCGGACGAGGTGAAAGATCCCCACGCATCCAAGCGGTACGGCGCCTTTATCGTGGAACCACGATGGCCCGGCTGTTCGGTCACCCGCCTTCATTTCGAGGGGGTCCGCGGGATCTATAACGGATCACCCAAGTTCGACAAGGTCCATGTCCCGGTCGAGAACCGCCTGGGCAGTGAAGAGGACGGACTCCGCATCGCCCTCGCCACGCTCACGGTCGGCCGCCTGACGCTCCCAGCGGCCTGCCTGGGAGGATTGAAACAATGCCTTTCGGTCATGCGCTGGTGGGGACAGCGGCGGGTGCAGTGGAACAAGCCGATCGGGGAGCACACGCTGATCGGTGAAAAACTGTGCCGCGCGGCCGCCTACAGCTTTGCGCTGGAAGCCGTCATGACCCTCTGCGGAGCCTGGGCGAGCAAGAAGGCCGACCTTCGGTTGGAATCCGCCGCCGCGAAGATCATCGGCAGCGAATGGTACTGGGAGGTGGTCAATGACCTGTTCCAAGTCAGAGGTGGGCGCGGATTCATGACCGTGGAGTCGCAACGAAAAAGCGGCGAGTTCGCCGTTCCCGTCATGCGCATGCTCCGGGACGCGCGCATCAATCTGGTGTGGGAGGGAACCAGCGAGATTCTCCGCGTCTGGATGGCACGGGAGGCTCTCGCGCCCTATATTGAACAGGGTCTGGCTTTTCTAGAGGGATCACCCGCTCAACGGATAGCGGCGCCGCTCTACTTCGCCCGGATGGCGCTCCGCTCCTGCCTGCCTTCACTGATTCCGGGGCACGCCGGTCGGTTGTTCGGAAGGGACTATGCCCGATGGGTTCGGTTGATCGAGTCCACGGCGCGACGCCTGACACTCGCCACGCTTGCCGTGACGATCAGACACCGCCAGAGCCTCAACCAGAAGCAACTCCTGTTACAGCACTTGGTCGACGACAGCCTCCGGCTGTTCCCCATGGCCGCCGCGCTGTGGTATGCGGCCCAACCGGAGGTGCAGGCAAAGCCTGGAGTCGTAGATCTCTGCCACTACCTCTGTCAGGATATCGCGGAGAAGCTCCACCCCCCCTCATCCACCATGAAAAGAATTCGTGGCCACAGGAAAGACACCCGCGTCTACACCCTCGCGAAGCACATCATGCAAGGCAAGTACGCATGGCTCGAGGACGGGATCGTGCCCCTGATTGAGCCCCGAGACCCTCGCGCCTCACAGGCTGGTGAAACAGTCCGCCGGCATCGAGATGGATGACATGAGCCGATCGTCTCCCTCATCCGCCATCCGCACGACACTGCCCAGCCTTCGTCGCAAGGCCATCGTTCGCGCTGACGACTCCGCCTCTTTCCATCAAAACGCTATGGCCTTCCACATCACCCGCCCGAGGAGTTCCTTGGACGAACTGCTTTGATAGACCGCATCCAGGTACTGTGAGGAGATGACATCGAAGGACAGAGACCGGTTCTTTTCCTTTCCGAGCGTCCAGGCAAGGCTGTTCACAAGACTGACCGTTTTCACGTCATAGGACCCATCACTGCTTCGGCTTCTATTGTAGAAGCCGTACATTGAGAGGGAGAGCCGACCGTCGGAGGGCGCATAGCTGAGCGATAACGTGGCCGTCGGGGTTGTCGTCCGTACCCCCCAACTATATCGCTCGTCCATGAGACTCAGAGAGGGGGTCAGGGTGATGGAGTCGGTGGGCCGGTAGGAACCGCTGACCTGATGGTAGTACAAGGTGCCCCGTATGGAGGGGTCAAACTTGTCGATGGAAGAATTCTCCTTGGAAGAAAAGGAGAGTTCC
>SWDL01000439.1 GCA_005116795.1 Nitrospira sp.
CCCATGGGACGAGACACCCACCGGAGAGTCGGCTTCTTGAGACCAGCCTTACGCCGCCCTAAGGCTTCGGCGAGGAGCTGGGAGATGATTTCCCCCAATGAGCGACGATCCTTCCTCTGCAGGGCCTTGAGTTCGTTCAGGACGGGCCTGTCGATGTCCACCGTGGTTCTCGGCATGATGAGGTGATGATAGAAACATCAGCATCTGATGTCAAGACTGATGTCTCTGGTTTATGAACAACAAGAGAGCGTTCTGGGGAGGCGGGATGGCGCTCGCACTCCTCACCGTTCACTTTTTCGCAAGGAGGGAATGCCATGACGTGCAACGTGGGGAGCATTGAGCGAACGATTCGCATCGTGGTCGGGCTCGGGCTGATCGGAGGGGGGGCCTTTGCCGGTCTTCCGGAAGCGGGCATGATCGCGGCCTATGTCGTCGGCGCAGTGGCGCTGGTGACCGGGGCGATCGGATACTGTCCGGCGTCGCAGCTTTTCGGGATCAACACCTGCCCGACGCCGCCGGCTGGAAAGAAAGTGTAAGGCGCCGGCGGCAGCCCGGCGGAAGAGAAGACCTTCGGAGCATAAAAGGTATGCAGCC
>SWDL01000440.1 GCA_005116795.1 Nitrospira sp.
AATCGAACTGTCCGGCCAGGGATGATGAAAGAAGAGCCTGGAAAAGTACGCCTCCAAGGCGGGCATGGAGCAGGCCTTCTCCTGAAGCCAGAGCCGCCGGTAGAGAGTCAGCACCTCGGGAAGATCATGCGCTTCCATGATCCCAATCTGTTCCGCCGGCTGAGTCCGAATGGAATTGGGAGCGCCGGCACTGTGCATGATCGTTCCCGAGCTCATAAGATCATGTCCTTCTGTACGTCCATACCGGACAGGTCCGTCGAAGAGTCCATGAGGTCATCGCCGAGGGTCCGCGCATGGGCACAATGCCATGTCCCAGCGGAGACTTTCTCCGTGGAGCGTGGTTGTGAATGAGGAAAACCCGTGGGGTACAGTCCCGTGTTACGAGTTGGACTTCTGAATCACGCGGGCGATGGAGGCGAGACTCCCAAATTGGTCGATTTCGAGTGTTTCTATGGAGATCGTCACTCCGAATTCCTTCTCGATCAAGATGAAGAGTTCCACGAGCATCATAGAGTCCAGGAGGCCGCTTTCCAGCAGTTCGGTGTCATAAGAGGGTACGTCGAGATTCAGTTTGCTCGAGAAGAGCTCCGTGAGCGTCTTGCAAATCACATCGTCATTAGGAAGCATAGAGTCCTCACTCAGCTCCCGCCGGGGTCGGCGCAACGAACCTCATCCCCGGCTTGAGCACATCAACCGGCGACACATACCGCCCCTCCACCTTGATGGAGGTGATCAAAAGCCATTCATCGCCACAGGCAATCTGCACGCCTGACCGGGACGCCTGGCCCACCGTACCGGGTGCCACTTCGCAGCGAGTTCCGGTACGTACGGCCTTCGGCACTCCGATTTCCCGGTCTCCGACCGCTGCGCGAGGCATGCCCCAAGGAGAGGCAAACGGCAGATAATCACAGGCACGAACAAGGTTCAAGATCTCGCGGGCTGAACCTGTCCAATCGATGACTCCCTGATTCGGCACATCTCGACCAAAGTATTCGCGTTTCGAAAGATCCTGTTCGATTTTGGGGATGGCCTGGGGATCACTTGCGGCAGTGTCCAACAGTTGATTGACCAACGGCAGGCCCGCCCGGACGCACTTGGTACTGACGGTCAATCCGGTGTCCTCCTCAGTCACATCAAAGAGCGCTTGATAGGCAATCGGGCCTGTATCGATGCCGGCGAGCATCCAGTGCACGGTCACTCCATGAGACGTTTCCCCACGGTACACTGCCCAGCTCGGAGCGTTCAGTCCCGCGTATCGGGGCAGAGGACCCGGATGCATATTGAACGCTCCCAGGCGAGGAGCGGCCACGACGTCCTTGTTGATGACAAACAGGGAATGGACATTAAGCAAAAGGTCCACCTGTTCCGCCCGGATGCGGTCCGCGAAGGTTGAATCCTTCACCAGCTTCGCCGGCCAGGTCACACACCCCAGATTGCCGGCGATGGTCCAAAGATTTCCCCCCCGAGGCGCCGCCTTCGTCTCAGACGCCATCACCGCGACCAGTTTGTGCTGGGTGGCCAGGAGGGTCTTCAGGGTCTGCGCCCCCGCCGCTTCTTCGCCGACCAGTAGCACATTCATGCGCGCGCCCCCTCTTACATGTGTCGGGAAGCCGACGGGTCCTGACGCGAAAATTCTTCGCGTAGCTTAGGACGGTCGATCTTGCCGTTGGCATTCTTCGGAAGCTTGTCGAACGCCTGCCACTTGGCAGGGAGCATATACGTCGGCAGGGCTCGACTCAGATCCTTCCGTACCTGTGGCGGCGTCACAGACACTCCGCCCACGGGAACATACGCACAGCAAATGACGGCCCCTTCGAACCCCTCGGATTGGATGGCCACGACGGCGCTTTCCTGGAGGGTGGGTAAGGCATTCAGGGCCGTCTCGATCTCGCCCAGCTCTATCCGGTAGCCGCGGCTCTTGATCTGAGTATCGGCTCGGCCGAGGAAATACACCAACCCGTCGGGACCGCGTTTCGCGAGATCGCCCGTCTTATAGATCCGATCGCCGGGGGTCGTTGCGGATGGGTTCGGCAAGAAGACCGCCTGGGTCTTCTCGGGATCCCGCCAATAGCCTGGGCTCAACCCCACACCCCGCAGATACAGATCGCCGATGTCACCCTGTGCCGCCGGTTGCAACCTGTCGTCGAGCACCAGGAGGTCTTCACCGTCGCAGGGAGTGCCGATCGGTATGGGCGCGCGCGGATCGGCCGGGCATTCGCGGACGGTGTAGTAACTGCTGGCGATCGTCGCTTCGGTCGGCCCGTACAGGTTGGTGAATTGCGCCGTCGGCAGCCTCTTCATCAGGTAGATCAAGGTCGGGGTCGGCAACACCTCGCCGCACCACAGGAGTCGCTTCAACGCCGGGAAATCTCCCTGCCGGACCGCATCGAATTTGGCCAAGAGATTCAGGGACGACGGCACGGAGAAGAGTTGCGTCAGCTCAGTGCGTCGAATAAAGTCCGTCAGCTTGGGGGCCAGCAGATTGAGCTCCGGTGGAATGAGACACAACTGGGCGCCCGCCGCAAAGGTGACGAACATGTCGAAGACCGAGAGGTCAAAGTGGAGGGGGTGGTGACCCGAGCAGCGGTCCCTGTTCGTCATCCCGAAGTACGTGACCGCCCACTCGACGAAATGGCCGACGTTCGCGTGGCTGATCGGTACGCCCTTCGGCGTCCCGGTCGATCCGGAGGTGAAGAGAATATAGGCGATATCTTCGATGGTATTCTGAGGATCCGGTGCGCGATCAGGAGCGCTCGCCAGATCCGGCAAGACGAATTTCGGCGTGAAGTGCTTTGCCGTGATGGGATCGCGTCCCATCCACCCCACCCGCAGCGTGTGACGAATCCAGTCCTCCGCGTGCAGTTCGTCGAGGAGCGGGACGACAGGCCCGGAGGCCAACACCCATTGAGCCTCGCAGGCCTGCAGGATTTTCTTGACCCGAGCCGATGGGCTGGCGGTATCGATGGGCACATAGACACAATCCGCCTTCAGAATGCCCAGGATCGCCACGATCGCGGTCGGCGATTTGGGGATGGCAAAGCAGACCCGGTCTCCCTTCTTGCACCCCTGTTCCCGCAACATCCACGCCAGACGGCTGGTCACCTGGTCCAGTTGACCATAGGTCAATCGCTCCTCGTTCATGAGGACTGCGGTGGCCTCAGGCGTCCGCGCAGCCCAGCGGCTCACCCACTCTGACAGGAGAGGCATCATAACGCTACCTCGACTTGACCGCTTCAGCGAACACTCGATTGATGTGCTGCAACTCTTCCTCGCTCGCGGGAATGTCCAGAATGAAGGTCTTATATCCGACCCCGATATAGCGGGCCAACTCGAGTCCCACCCGTTCATAGCTGCCGACCAGGTATGGACAGAAGGTCTTGTACGTCTGGAACGGCACCATCCAGTAGGGATTCTGCTGGTCCGGCCCCGTTTCTCCCAGCGCAGACAACTGTTTGTGCCAGACGGAATCGGACACTTTCATGGCCAACTGCTGAGTGAGTTGCCCTTTTCGATCTTCCGGAAACCGCTGATGCGCGACGGCCCAGGCTTCCTCGGAATCAGATCGAGCGATAATGCCCACACGAACGCCGGAGTCCCCGGCATCGTCCACCGTCTTGCCTTCATATTCCTGGACCGGCTGCGGATACTTGACGGCGGTGGCGCCGAGTGCCCGAGCCGCCGCAAGCCCCTCGGTGGACGATCCTGACACAAAAATGCCTGGTGTTAAATCCTTCGGAAGAGGGGGAGTCATCTTCAGCTTATCGATCGTATAGAACTCCCCCGAAAAGGTCACCGGGTGTGGGCTCTTGAGAAGGTCCTGAATAATCTGCGTGTATTCAACGAGCCGCGCATAGCGCTTGTCGTGGGGGGTCGTGTCGTTGAGGGCCAGAAGATCGTTCTTGAATCCCCCGGCCACCATATTCAGATAGAGTTGGCGATGATAGCAGTGGCCGAGAGACGCCACCATCTTGGCGACGGCATAGGGGTGCATGTAGACCGGCTGGACCGCCACCAAGGGGCGCAGCGCCTTGGTGTGCTCGATGATGACTTGGGCCACCAACCAGGGGTCGACAATCCCGTTGTCCGTGTAAACGAGGATGCCGAAACATCCGCAGGCTTCACTCCATCGGGCCACATCGATCACCCGCCGGAGGTATTGCTCGCGAGGCCAATCAATAGATTGAGGACACGTGGCGTACACGTGAACGGGGAATGTGCCCGATGTCTCACTCATGCCGACCCTCTCTTAGCGATGACCGTCGTGGGGTGTTGGGAGACGCTCCGCCGGGGGAGCCGCGGTTCTGGCTACGTCAAGGAAACAGATGAATGATCCTGGGCCCCAGCCAGCGTGTGACCGGGAGCGGAAGCTCTTTCCAGATCATGATCGGGAGACTAAACGAGCTGTTTTTAGGACTGAAATCCGGCATGGCGGAGGCCGTCACCAGGTCATACTGGTACGGCAGCGGGTCCGGCTCAAATCCCCAGTGCCGTTTAAATTCAAAGGGGCCCGTGTCCTTCTTGCTTCGTCCGAAATCGAACAGGCGCGCGCCTTGGGCGGCAGCATAACACAGGAGGTGCCAATACATAAAATCATTGGCTGCATACTGGAAAGAAGACTTCAACGCGCCCCCGTAGTAGGGCAGCGCCTGATCCCGGAAGAACAGCGTCATCACCGCGGCGACCACTTCCTGTTCACGGTAGACCGCCAGGATACGACAGGCCGATCCGTACTCGCGCAGCAATGAGGCGAACCAGGCTTTCGGAAACACGGGAGTGCCGAGATTGTGGACGCTGTGGGCATAGACGCCATAAAACGCGTCGAGGAGATCTTCCCGTCCGACCACGGCCTTCAATCCATGCTTGTCACCCTGCCGGACCATTCGTCGTTGTTTCCGTGGAATGGCCGCGAGGTTTTTTTCGGGGTCGTCGTAGAGTTCCTTCCGGAAGGTATAGTAGAGGTCCTTCACCGGCAGGTCTCCGAATGCGGTTTGGTTGCGATACTCCACATACTTGACGGACAGGCGCCTGGCGAGGGAGGCCGCATGTCCCACAAGCGCCTGATGGACAGGATCATCGGCCGCACAGACACCCCCACACGCCGCCCACGGGAGCGAGATCAGGGCCTGACCGAGCGGAAACGTCCTCACGAGGTGCAACGGCAACACCCCGCGCACTTCGCCCCGTTCGAGCGCCAGACAACAGTGTGAGCGATAGGGAAAACAGGACTCAAGGGCCCGACTCCAAGCGCGCATGTGAAACGGCGTTCCCGTGACGGTCGAGCCGACATACTCGTCCCAGGCCTCAGCCAGGTCCGGCCGGTCCTGCAAGCGCACGACGTTGATGCCCGTTGTCATCAATTGATCCTTCTCAAGAGGAGCTCGACTCGTCCGACGCGCAGGCGCGGCCGTGCATCGTCCGCATCCTGAGAGTCGAGGAACCATGGGGGGAAGTCGGTCGGCGGGCTACCGCCGTCCCGGTGCATCTCCGGAATACGCCGTCCACTGTGAGTGACCTGGGCGCGCGGGCCGGTCCGTGCTCTATTCTCTGCGCCGCGACACCGGCATGGAGGGCGGGAGTCCTGGAGCCTCCAGCCCTGTCCATCCCACTGACGCTCTACACCAGGCCGAGGTGATCGAGGGCCACGATCACTCGAGCCTGGTAGGACAACGCCTTCAGGAGAAGCACCGCGCGTTGCGGTCCGCTCAACTCCCGCTCGAAGACCGCTTCAAGTCCGCACAGAGACCCCTCTCGAATTCGAATCGTCTGGCCGGGCGTAAACCGCGCCGCCGGCACCGTGACGCAGCCATCGATATGTTGCCGACGAATTCCTTCCAGGAGCTGGTCATCGATCGGAGCGGGGGTCGAGCCACAACACACCACCCGCCTGACGCCTCTGGCATAGACCACGGCACGGTAGTGATCCTCAAGGACAAACCGGGAGAACAGATACCCGGGGAACAGCGGCGCCACCACGCTTTGTCGCTTCCGCCGGATGACCTTCGTCTCCTTCAACCGTGGACAAAAGGCCTCCATCCCCAACTGGCGCAAGCGGATTTCGACCGCAGATTCCTGATGGGGTTTGGCATGGATTACATACCACCTGAGATGGCCGCTCCCTGGCTCGGCCTTGGATCCCATGGCGCCGAGCACGGCATGGTCCACTGCCACCGGCTCGAACATGACCGTGTCTGGATCCATTATCGACCTGTGGCGCACCAACGGGGTGAGAACGACAACATGGCTCTCTATCGGCCACAACCAGAGAGGGCTTAAGCCACCTCTTTGACCAACGCCGCCGCTCCGGGCTGAGGGCGCCTCAGGTCGCTCCCTATGCCCTCGATCCCGCCCAGGAGGACATCCCGAATACTCCCGAAGCGGAACTGATGGAGGATGCGCGTCAGACGAGACTCGGTTTGGCTGAGGTTCCGGTAATGTCTGACTCGAGAGACCCATGGCCCAGCCATTCTCGGCTGGCCCGGATCAATCTCCCAGGGATGGAGATACATGACGAGCGGGTGCCCCTGAGTGGAGGCTCGCGTGAGCAACCAGGAATACAACCTGAA
>SWDL01000441.1 GCA_005116795.1 Nitrospira sp.
CGCCGGCGCGGCCGGATGAGGAGAGGCCTATGTCCTCGTTCATGTTGGAAATCGATGAGCGGACCCGATTGGCGGGCGCCAATCGGATGGAGCTCCTCCTCTTTCATCTGGGAGGCCCGGAAGTGTACGGGATCAATGTCTTCAAGGTCCGTGAAGTGGTGAAAATGCCGGACCTGACGGTCGTGCCGGGAGCGGATGCCCGCATCATCGGCATGGCAAGTCTCCGGGGCAAGATGGTGCCCGTGATCGACTTGCGCCAGGCGCTGCGCCTGCCGGGGCATCCCGATGATCCGCACGCCGGTCATCTCATCATTTCCGAGTACAACGTCACGCTCCAGGGGCTCTTTGTCGCGGGCGTGGACCGGATCATACGCGTCTCCTGGGACCAGGTGAAGGCGCCGCCGGCCTTGGTCAGGAACGGGGGCGGCCAGGGCGCGGTGACGGCGGTGACAATGCTGGACGACGGGCGGATGGTGATGATTCTGGACGTCGAAAAGATTCTCGCGGATATCTGCCCTCGGCCCGACGAAGAGGTATTCGGGGTGATTCAGGCCCCGTCGGCTCACCGGCCTGTGAAGGTGTTCTTCGCCGACGACTCGGTCGTCGCGCGGAAGCAGATCGGCAAAACCCTCGAGCGCTTGGGGTTTCCCTTCGTCCAGGCGACCACCGGCGGTGAAGCGTGGCGGCTATTACAAGACATCGCCGCCAAGGCCGCCGAGGAGAAGAAAGAGTTCCGAGAGGTGATCCAGATCATTTTGACGGATATCGAAATGCCTGAAATGGACGGGTTCACCTTGGTGAAACATATCCGGGCTGATCCCCGATTCCAGGGGGTGCCGATCATCATGCACTCCTCGCTCACGGGCTCGTGCAACATGGAAAAAGGGCAGGCCGTCGGGGCGACCGATTATGTGACGAAATTCGATCCGAAGATTCTGGCGGAAAAGCTGTTGTTTCATTCCCAGGAGCGAGTATGAGCACGCGCACCCAGGTGTTGGTCGTCGATGATTCGGCGCTCATGCGGAAGGTCTTGTCCGAGATGTTGGAGAAGGATCCCAGGATTTCCGTCGTCGGGACGGCGCGGAACGGCGAGGAGGCGATCCAGAAAGTCGCCGAATTGCATCCGGATGTCGTCACCATGGACGTCGCGATGTCCGTCATGAACGGCTTGGAGGCGCTCCGGCGCCTCATGGCGACGACCCCCCTGCCGGTCCTCATGGTGAGCTCCTTGACCGAAGCGGGGGCGAAGGAAACTCTCAGCGCGTTGGAGATGGGGGCGGTGGATTATCTCCCCAAGCACGTCGAAGGCGTAACGACGAATACTGCGCTACTGGAGCAGGAACTGATCGGCAAGGTCCTCGCGGCGGCAGGGGCCAAGGTCACCCGCCGGTCGGCGCTGCAGAACGGAGGGAGCCCGGCCAAGGCCATCGCCAAGCCGATGGCGCCAGGCGCGCTCACGGCCTCGCCGGTCGGCGCGATCCGGGGAGCGACGCTGGTGGCGATCGGCTGTTCGACGGGCGGGCCGCTGGCGCTCCAGGCCATTCTCCCCTTGTTTCCGGCTGATTTTCCGGCCGCGGTGCTGATCGTCCAACATATGCCGAAGTACTTCACCAAGCCCTTTGCCGAACGGTTGGACCAACTCTGCCAGATTACCGTGAAGGAAGCCGTCGAAGGGGACGTGGTGAGGCCCGGCGTCGCGCTGGTGGCGCCGGGGGGCGTTCAGATGCGGGTGGCCCGCACAGGGTCGATCGACATCGAGATTCGTCTCTCGAAGGATGGGGAGGGTCTTCTGCATGCGCCCTCGGTGGACGTCATGATGAATTCCGTCGCGGAGCTTTATTCGGGTCGGGGTATCGGCGTCATCCTCACGGGGATGGGGCGCGACGGCTGTGAGGGGATGAGGGCCATCAAGGGCACGAAGGGACGGACGATCGCGCAGAACGAAGCCACCTGTGCCGTGTACGGTATGCCCAAGACGGTGGTGGATGCCGGGTTGGCGGACAAGGTGGTGCCTCTGACACAGATTGCCGGCGAAATCTTGAAGATGGTTTAGGAGACCGGCGCCCTTCTTCCCGTCCGCGGGTAGCGCCTGTCCTCATTCCGGGGGAAGGGGGACAGACACCACGCGAGGACGCGCGGAAGGGTGTCAGTCCCCTCACGAGAGACGAACGACGAGGGATGGATACGAACACCAGGGAGGGGGCCATGTTCAGTCAGATGCCACTCGGTCCACGGTTTCTCGTGCTGCTCTCGGTCGCGGCGCTGGTTGTGGGCGGCGGGGAGATGTACTTCGTCTACGAGCAGGAGCAGAACAAGCTGATGACCATGCTCGAGGCGCGCGGCAAGGTCATCCAGGCCCAGACGGAGGTCACGCGGGCCTACATCGCCAAGCACTATGTGAGCAAAGTCAAGAACGGCCCGGCCAAGGATGTCCTGGTCGTGTCGCAGGACCACGCGTCCAATCCGGCCGCCGTGCCGTTCCCGGAAACGGCGACACGCGAGATCAGCGAGGAGTTGTCGAAAAGCGGACTCTTCAACGCCAGACTGATCAGCATGACGCCGCTGAATCCGGCCAACTCGGCCAGGGAACCGTTTGAGACCGAGGCCCTGAAGGCCATCATGAGCGGCGCCGACTCGTATGCCAGGGTGGAGGAGTCTAAGGACGGCTCCGTCGCCTACCGGCGAGCGACTCCGGATCGGGCCGGCACCGCGGCCTGCATCGGCTGCCATGCCGGCAAGCAAGTCAATGATATCCTTGGCGTGTTGACGGTGAGCATGCCGATGACCGAGGCCCGGGCGGCGTCGAGCGCGTCCATGCAGCGGACCGGCGGCGTCGTGCTGGTCGGGGTGCTGGCCATGCTGGCGACCGGATACTTCCTGCTCCGGCAGGCGGTTCTGAAGCCCTTGGCGGGGATGCACGACGTCTTGAAAGATCTGGTCGAGGGAGAAGGAGATCTGAGCAAGCGGGTCCCTGTCTCCGGACGCGATGAGATTGCCGAGATGGGGAGCCGGTTCAACGTGTTCATGGACAAGCTCCATGGCACCGTCTCGAACGTGGCTTATGTAACCGACCGCGTGGCGGCGGCCAGCGCCCAATTGGCGGCAACGGTGGAAGAGATGTCCCGCGGGTCGGAGAGTCTCACGGGCCGGTCGGTGCAGACCTCCAGTTCGGTGGAGGAAATGAACGCGACGGTGAACGAAGTCGCGCAGAATTCCTCCAGGGCCGCGACCATGGCGCAGGACGCCGTGCACACGGCGCAAGGGAGCCGGAATGTCGTGGAGGAGACGGTGACGGGGATGAGCCGTATCGCCGAATCGGTCCGTCATTCTGCGGGGCTGATCGAAACGCTGGGCAAGTCGTCGGATCAGATCGGCGAGATCGTCCGCGTGATTCAGGACATCGCCGACCAGACCAATCTCTTAGCCCTCAACGCGGCGATCGAGGCTGCCCGGGCCGGCGAACAGGGCCGCGGGTTTGCGGTCGTCGCCGACGAAGTCCGGAAGCTGGCCGAGCGCACGACCAAGGCCACGAAGGAAATCGGCGACATGATCCGACAGATTCAGCAAGATACCAAAGGCGCCGTCCAGTCCATGCAGGAAGGGACCGATAAGGTGACCGGCGGCGTGACCCTGGTGAACAAGATGGGCGACGCACTGGCGACGATCGTGCAGCGGGTCAATGAGACGGCGGAGATGATCCGGCAGATCGCCGTGGCCTCGGAAGAGCAGTCGGTGGCCACCCAGCAGATTGCCGGAGATGTGGAAAACGTGGCGAAGGTCAGCAAGGAAGCGGCCGGCAGCGCCGCCGAATCCGCCAAGGCCTGTCACGATCTGAGCCAGATGACGACGGAGCTGCAGGGCATCGTGAAGGGATTCAAGCTCGGCGGCCCGGATAAGAAGCCGGGCGCCGCACGGGGCCGGTCGCTCCACGCCTAAGGAGGGGACGGCATGAGCACGACATCCGCGGCCTTTCAGGCGAGTGCCATGGTCGACCCGGCGGCCGAGCCCTCCGGCCAGTCCCAGGGAGGGGAGGCCCTTCAATTCGTCACCTGCCGGGTGGAGGGCGAGGAATTCGCCATCGACATTCTGCGGGTTCAGGAAATCATCCGGATGGTGGACATTACCAAGGTGCCCAAAACAGCATCATACGTCGAGGGGGTCATCAACCTTCGCGGACGGATCGTGCCGGTGATCAATCTTCGCCGCCGGTTCGCCATGCCGGACGTGGCGAGGAGCGCGCATTCCCGGATCGTGATTGTGTACGTGAGCAAGCGGGCGGTCGGACTGCTGGTGGACGCGGTGTCCGAGGTGCAGCGGATCTCGCGGAGCCAGATCGAAGCGGCGCCGTCCATCGGCAGCGCCATGGGCGCAGAATTCGTTCAGGGCGTGGGGCGACTCGGAGAACGACTGATGACGATTCTGGACCTCAATCGGCTTTTGCTCTCCGCGGCGCTGCCTGGAACGGGACGGTCATGAAGCCGTGAGGGAACCCGGTTCGTCCGGGGGCGGCGGGGGCTGGAGTTCTTTATGCCGAGCGCGCTCCTGAAGAATCTGCTCCAGGATGGACAGCGAGTGGCACAGCAGATCGGAGGCGCAGCCCAAGGTCACCTGAAACTGCTGCATCGCTTCCGTCCACTTGCCTTCGGTCTGCAGCGACTGAAACCGCCGATGCTGTTCCTCAAGAATCACTTGCTTCGCTTCCAGCAAGAGGCTGTCGGTGGGGCTCATGCGCACTCCCTGGTGATCGGCCAGCCGCCGGCCTCATGGCCGCCGGCTGTCATGACGTATCGATGGGTCACGGTAGCAGAGTCGCCGGGACGGCGCAAGAGCCAGGTTCGTGGCCGTTTCTGACCGTTCGGGGTGAATCGTCATGGATATTCTGACCATCGCCGGGATCGTGGTCTCCTTGGGCTCGATCCTCGGCGGCCAGATGCTGGAGGGGGGGCATGTCGGCTCCATCCTCCAACTGACCGCGTTTATGATCGTCATGGGCGGCACATTCGGCGCGATCCTGGTGCAAAATCCCATGCCGGTGGTGCTGAAGGGCTTTGCCCTGCTCTCCCTGGCCATTCTCGATCCCAAGAAGGATGTGAAGGCGTTGATCGGACAGATCGTCGATCTCGCCAATGTGTCCCGCAAGTCCGGCCTCCTGGCGCTGGAAGGGAAGATCAAGGATCTCCAAGACCCGTTTTTCCGCAAAGGGGTGCAGTTGATCGTCGACGGCACGGAGCCCAAGATCATGCAGGATATTCTGGAAACCGAAGTGGAGCACCATGAAGAGGAATCCACGAACGGCGCGAAGATCTGGGAGGCCGCGGGCGGATACGCCCCCACCGTGGGCATCTTGGGCGCCGTCTTGGGTCTGATTCACGTCATGGAAAACCTGGCCGATCCCTCGAAATTGGGCGCCGGTATCGCGACCGCGTTCGTGGCGACCATTTACGGAGTCGGAGCAGCGAACCTGTTTTTTCTGCCCATCGCCAACAAGATCAAGCTCAAAGTGAAGCGCCAGTCGATGGAGCAGCAGGTGGTGATCAAAGGGCTCGTGTCGCTGGCGCAGGGCGAAAATCCCCGCATCATTCAGGAGAAACTCGAGAGTTATCTGCCGCACGGCGACCGGTCTCACGGAGAGAAGGGGTAGCGTGTCCAAGAAACACAAACATGAGGAGCATGAGAATCACGAACGGTGGCTGGTCTCCTACGCCGACTTCATCACGCTGCTCTTCGCGTTTTTCGTGGTCATGTACTCGGTCTCGTCCGTCAACGAGGGAAAGTTCCGGACCGTCAGCGATTCGATCAAGGCGGCCTTGAACCCCATCTCCAGCCAGCCGGTCTCCACCATGCGGTTCGATCTGGGCGATCACAAGGCGGCGCTCGCCGAATCGATCGACAAAAAAGTCATCTTCATCAGGAAATTCCAGAAAGGCCTGCGGAAGCACTCGACGGTCAACGTGGATCTCTCTCAGTCCGTGCTGCCCAACGGCATGAGCGTACGCCACGGCGATCGCACCATCATTCTGACGCTCTCCGACGAACTCCTGTTCGAAAGCGGCCAGGCGGCCCTCCGGGAAGACGCCTATCCGGTCCTGG
>SWDL01000442.1 GCA_005116795.1 Nitrospira sp.
TTCTTCGAGAAGTCGATGCCGGCGCCGTCATGGTGAACGCCTCGACCCGGCTGAACGACGGATATGAGTTCGGGTTGGGCGCGGAGATCGGCATCAGCACGACGCGGCTCCATGCGCGAGGACCGATGGGGTTGGAAGAGCTGACCTGTTCCAAATTCATTGTCCTGGGCAGCGGACAGATCAGAGCATAGGCTCAGGTGAAGGCTGAGGTCTGAGGCATACCCGCGCCAGCGGCTTGACAGCCCTGGTAGGCCCGGGTATGATGGGCACGCCTTTAAAGCTCATCCAGTGAGGTGAGCAAGGAGTCTCAATGGATACCGACCGCTCAGCCGCGGTCAGACGCGATCGACCTTCTCCCCACGACCGGGAGAAGGTTTTTTTTTGTCTACGATAACTCCAGCAGGGCATCGGCATGGTCACGACCCATAAGACAGGACAAGAGAAACTCGGCATGGATGCGAGTGAGATTGCCCGCGCCATGACCCGCATCGCGCATGAAATTCTTGAAAAAAACAAGGGCTCTGAGGCGCTTGCCCTCGTCGGGATTCGAACGGGCGGGGTCCATCTGGCCCACCGCCTGGTCCGACGCATTCATGATATCGAGCAGGTCACCGTGCCGGTCGGCGAGTTGGATATTACCCTCTACCGGGACGACCTGTCGCAGCGGAAGGACCAGCCGGTGCTCCGCAAAACGTCCATTCCGTTCAATATCTCGGATCTCAAGATCGTGCTGGTCGACGACGTGCTCTTCACGGGGCGGACCATTCGCGCGGCGATGGACGGCTTGATGGATCTCGGTCGGCCGGCGGAAATTCAGTTGGCGGTTTTGGTGGATCGGGGGCATCGACAATTGCCGATCAAAGCCAACTTCGTCGGCAAAAACATTCCCACGTCGCGGGACGAGACCATCCAAGTGCTCCTGGAAGAAGCCGGGGAAGAGGACCACGTCGTGATCAGCAAAGCGTAGGCTGGGCCGCATGTCGTTGAAACGCAAAGATCTTCTGAGCATCGCCTCGCTGAGCGCGGAGGAGATCCGGTTGATTCTGGAGACGGCGGAGTCCTTCAAGGAAGTCAGCGGCCGCGAGATCAAGAAAGTGCCCGCGCTTCGCGGGAAAACGGTCGTGAACCTCTTCTTCGAGCCGAGCACTCGGACGCGGACCTCGTTTGAGCTGGCCGCCAAACGACTGAGCGCCGACGTGATCAACTTTGTCCCTTCCAGCAGCAGCGTGACGAAAGGGGAGAGCCTGATCGATACGGCACGGAATATCGAGGCGATGCGGGCCGACATGATCGTCCTGCGGCATCCGGCCGCCGGTTCCGCTGAAACATTGGCGGCAACCGTGCGCGCCTCGGTGATCAACGGCGGGGATGGGTGGCACGAGCACCCGACGCAGGCCCTGCTGGATCTCTTCACGATCCAGGAAAAGAAGCGCACGATCCAGGGCCTCCGCGTCGCGATTGTCGGCGATCTGGCGCACAGCCGGGTGGCTCGCTCCAATATTCACGCCTTGACCAAGCTCGGCGCCGAAGTGCGCGCGGTGGGTCCGCCGACGATGATGCCCGTCGATCTCGAACGCCTGGGAGTTCGTGTGTTCTATCGGATGGACGAGGGGATCAGGGGCGCGGACGTCATCATGATGCTCCGGCTCCAGATTGAACGTCAGGGGCGAGCCCTGTTCCCCAGTCTCCGCGAATATGCCACGCTGTATGGGCTGAACGCCGACCGGTTGAAGCTGGCGGAAGCCGGCGCCTTGGTCATGCATCCGGGACCGATCAATCGGGGCGTGGAGATCGCCTCCGATGTGGCGGACAGTGTGTCCTCCGTCATCCTTGAGCAGGTCACCAACGGGGTGGCGGTCCGAATGGGCGTTCTCTATCTACTGTCAGGCGCCGCCGCATGAATGAAGTATTAAACAATCGCATTACTGTTTAATTCTAATAGATTGATAATATGGAGCTTCTCATCATTAAAGGCGGGCACGTGATCGATCCTGGCCGGATCAACGGACAGGCCGACATCGTCATTGAGAACGGCAAGATCGTGGCGATCGGTGAGTCGGTGGCCAAGCCGTATGATAAAAAGACGTCACCAGATCTCCGCGTCATCGATGCCGGAGGACAGCTCGTCCTGCCGGGTTTCGTCGACCTCCATGTCCATTTTCGAGAGCCGGGCTACGAATACAAAGAGACCATTCAAAGCGGCGTCGAGTCGGCCGTCGCCGGCGGTTTCACGTCGGTCTGTTGCATGCCGAACACCAATCCGGTGAACGACAATCAGTCGGTCACCGAGCTCATTCTCGATCGGGCTCGCGCGGCGGGTCTGGCCCATGTCCACCCCATCGGCGCCATTACCAAAGGTTCCCGAGGCGAGGAATTGGCCGAGATCGGTGAGCTCCACAAGGCGGGCTGCGTGGCCATTTCCGACGACGGCCTCCCGGTCATGAACAGCCTGGTCATGCGGCGCGCCATGGAATATTCCCTGACCTTCGACGTCCCGGTCGTGGACCACTGTGAGGATCTGAATCTGGCCGAAGGCGGGTGCATGCACGAAGGGTATGTCTCCACCCAGTTGGGGCTCCAGGGCATCCCATCGGCTGCGGAAGATGTCATGGTGGCCAGGAACATCGAGTTGGCCGAACTCACCGGCGCGCGCCTGCACCTGGCCCACGTCAGCACGAGGGGATCGGTTCGTATGGTGCGCGAGGCAAAGTCGCGGGGGGTCCGTGTCACCGCGGAAGCCTGTCCGCATCACTTCATCTTGACCGATGAAGCCGTCGCCGGCTACAACACTGCGGCCAAGATGAATCCGCCCCTCAGGGCCTGGCAGGATGTGCTGGCCATCCGTGAGGGCCTCAAAGATGGGACCATCGACGCCATCGCGACCGATCACGCGCCGCACGCCACGCAGGAGAAGCAGCAGGAGTTTGCGGCGGCGCCGAACGGTGTCGTCGGGCTGGAAACGGCCCTGCCGCTGACGCTCTCCCTCGTTGAAGAAGGCCTGTTCTCGCTGGAACGGGCCGTGGCCTTATTGACGTCGGGTCCCGCCAAGGCCTTCGGGTTCGCAGCCGGCACGCTGACTCCCGGGAGTCCGGCCGATGTGACCCTCGTTGATCCGGCGGCAAGTTGGGAAGTCGACCCCAGCCGGTTCAAGTCCAAGAGTCGGAACACCCCGTTCGCCGGCTGGAAAGTCAAAGGGAGGGTCACGCACACGATGGTGAACGGCCGTATGGTCTTCGAATTGAACGGCGATGCCCGGTGACGCGCGGACTCCTCATCTGCCGGACCATCGAGCTGCTGGCT
>SWDL01000443.1 GCA_005116795.1 Nitrospira sp.
GCCCCAACCGCTTGCGTTGTTCCGACGTGCCGTCGGCATGGTCTGCATTCGCACAGCAAAGGCCATCGCGTTGAGGCGTGCCAGGGAGGCAATGCAGACCCCACCGACTTTCCCTCACGACACGTCTACATCGCGAGCCGCCCAAATCCTATAAGTCCAACAACGAGTGAATGTACGATGGCAAGACATGACCCCATTGCGTGGTTTCTCTCAGATGGGTCTGGACGGCCTCACGCCTCGGCGGAGTTCAGGTCTTTCAGTATTTGCTCAATGGTCGGCTTGAGCGAGGGGATTCGCTCCTTCACCGCTATCCAAATCGCTTCCCGGTCGACCCCGAAATAGAAATGCGTGACTTTATCTCGCATGCCTGACATTTCCTTCCACGGAATGGCGGGGTATCGGGCACGAATAGCGGGGGGTACGTTCTTGGCGGCCTCTCCGATCACCTCGATCGCCCGCACCACGGCGTTGAAGGTCTTCTTATCCTCGACGAATTGCTGGTAGGACATTCCCTCGATAAACTGCTCCGCATCCCGCATGCTGGAGAGAATATCCTTTATGTACAGGGCCACGTGTCGGGTCATAGGGCCACGGTGTCCCGCAAAATCGCTTCCTTCAGTTCTTCCCGTACGTCCCGCCGGGGAATCAAATCCACTTTGGCATCGAGGATCTCGCCGAGATACAGCTCTGCTCCGACAAGTTCGAACAGGCTGATGGGCTTCAGAATGTCGGCCAGTAAATCGATATCGCTGTCGGGTCGCTGTTCCTGCCTGGCGTAAGAACCGAACAGCCCCACGATATTGACGCCATATTTGTCGGCGAGCACATCCTGATGCTGATGAATAATGCGACGAATATCATGTAGGGTCTTCATGTCTTCCCTCGTCTTGGGGAGAGGACGTGACTGTCTTCTCGCCGTCGCCATTCTACGCAGGCACGACTTCCCTGTCGAGCCGAAAGCCGGCTCTTTCGGTTATACCGACAGCCACGCAGGCTGTCGGGCAAATATCGTCAGCGATCATGTGAAACTCCCTCCTCTGTGATTATCTGAAATTCCCCCCCCTCCCCAAACCGAGAGGAGGGAGACATGTCTGCGACCTGAAGTAATGAACCCCGCCCTTCCAGGCGGGGCTTTTGTAAACCAAGGAGAGATAAAAGGTGTCAGAGAGATAAAAGGTGTCAGGAACCTTTATTCTTGATGACCCTCTGGCCCCGGTCGGCATTAACCCCAAGTCGAAGAAGAAGCGGCAAGTGGCGGTGGTCTTGCCGTCCGGCACGGTGACGGACTTCATCCGTCCGATCAAGAATAAAGTTGCTGACACCTTTATCTTTTCTCTGATTTCAGCGCTGACGGCTCATATGGTCGGGGTGTGTAACCAGAGCCGTGATTCGGTGATGTTATACGTGAGAGAGAATCTTGCGCCTGGGGGAGGAAAGTTCCTTGAGCGCGCGCACGCGGCACATGCGATCTGGACCCAACTCCAGACGCGCGCCTAGGACCTGTAGCAGCCGCAAGAGAGTGGACATGTTCGGCAAATAGCCTCCCTGCTCCAGTCGCGCTATTTGGGGTTGCTTCATGCCTGCACGGGCGGCAAGTTGGCGCTGCGTCAGGCCGCGCTGTTCTCGAACGCGAGCCAACTCGATGGCCAGGCGCACCTCTGCGTCCGCCGCATCCAATTCCTTTGCGAAGTCAGGATTCTTTTTGATCTGTTCGGCGACGTATCGGCGGAGTGGCTTCATCGACTAACCTCTTTAAGACATCGTGATATCGGCTCTCGGCCATCTCAATGTCCTTCGCCTTCAGCTTCTGCGACTGCTTTCGGATCGCGTGGAGCGCCACGATCCGTCGGCCCACAATCGCCACATAGAAGAACCGATACTCTATTCCGCCCCACTCCGGCCGAAGCTCCCAAATCTTGCCACGGACCTTCGCAATGACCGAGTGGGGCAGCCCAAAACCATGCTCTTCCACCTGACGCAGGTAGGCCAGACACTTGGCTCTGGCCTTATCGGATAATGCATCCAGAAAGTCCTCAACGGGGCTGTTGCCTCCAGGGAGAAGGCGAAGAAGGGGTCAGGTCTTGATATTGCCAATTGCAGCGCTTACCCTGCGGCGGCATGGCGCGACCACTACGCCTCGTGTTTGCGGGCGGCGTCTATCATGTCACCGCCCGGGGCAACGAGCGCAAGGCGATTGTGCGGGCTGATGCGGATCGCGCGCGCTTCGTGGACACCCTGGCCGCGATGGTGGACCGCTATCGGGTGCGCTGTCATGCGTGGGTCTTGATGCACAATCACGACCATCTGCTGCTCGAGACCCCCTCACCCAATCTGTCCGAGGCCCTGCGACATCTCAACGGCGTCTATACCCAGGCGTTCAATCGGCGGCACCGGCGGGTGGGCCATCTGTTCCAGGGGCGATTCAACGCGATCGTGGTGGAGAAGGAGACCTATCTCCTGGAGTTGTGCCGCTACGTGGTCTTGAACCCGGTGCGGGCCGGGGTCGTAACGGACCCGGGCGGCTACCCGTGGAGCAGCTATCGGGCGACGGCGGGACTGACCGCGGCCCCGCCGTGGTTGACGGTGGATTGGCTCCTGGAGCAGGTTGGACGGACATCTCGGGTGGCGCAGGCCAAGTTGCCCGGCTGATGGGCGTGACGTACAGTGCCGTCAGTCGGCGGGTGAGCGCGATCGACCGACGGATGGGCAAGGACCGCCGCTGGCGCGCGCGTGTCATGGCGTTACCAGATGGCAAAGTCAAGACCTGACCCCTGCCCCTAATCCGGACGTAAGGCCGTCTAGTGGTCTGCGGAGTTGGTGAGGTTCCGCG
>SWDL01000396.1:0-4135 GCA_005116795.1 Nitrospira sp.
GCATAGAACTTCAACGCGTTGCCGCCGGTGGTCGTTTCCGGATTGCCGAACATCACGCCGAGCTTCATGCGGATCTGATTGATGAAGATCACGGTCGTGTGCGATTTGGCGATGGCCGCCGTCAACTTGCGCAAGGCCTGCGACATCAGCCGCGCCTGAAGCCCCATGTGCGCATCGCCCATTTCTCCTTCGATTTCCGCGCGGGGCACGAGCGCCGCGACGGAGTCGACGACGATGACATCGATCGCGCCGCTGCGGACCAGCGTTTCGACGATCTCCAGCGCCTGTTCGCCGGTATCCGGCTGGGACACCAGCAGCTCATCCGAGTCGACACCGAGCTTCTTCGCATAGCCGAGGTCCAGCGCATGTTCGGCATCGATGAAGGCGGCCACCCCGCCGGTCCGCTGCGTCTCGGCAATCACGTGGAGCGTCAACGTCGTCTTGCCCGACGACTCCGGACCGAAAATTTCCACCACCCTCCCGCGCGGAAGTCCCCCAATGCCCAACGCCAGATCAAGGCCCAGAGAGCCGGTCGAAATGGACGGGACCGCCGCCGCCGGCTCCGCCGTCCCGAGCTTCATGATCGCGCCCTTCCCATATTGTTTTTCAATCTGCGACAAGGCAAGATCTAACGCGCGCTTCTTTTCATCTTTGACGGTCGTGCGCTCAGCCGCGGTGCGGTCAGCCATGGTGTTCCTCCTGGGACAAGGGTGTTCAGCGCCTCATTATACTCAGCGGTGCTGGGAATGCCTAGGCCGTAGAAATAGCGATGGATACGGACGACCGGCGGCGGCGGTCAGCCTTCAGCCTGCAGCCTGCAGCGCGAATTCGGCCAGTCTCGTATACACGGCGCCGGAGGGGCGGAGAGCGCTCTGCATGAGCGCCAACGCGCCGACGGAGAAACGTCCGAGGACGGGAGACTCCGTCAAGAGGCCCTGCGACTCCAGGGCTCGCCCCACGGCACGCCCGCCCTCTTTGATACGCGCCAGCGTGAGGTGCGGGCTGAAGGGTCGGGATTCCGGTGGGAATCCCACCTCGCTCATCGCGCGGTCGACCGCCTCGGCCAGACGCGCGATCAGCGCCGAGCCCTCCCGCAGTCCGACCCAGAGCACCCGGGGATTGCGCGCATCCGGGAACACCCCCAGGCCGGCCACCTCCACGGTTCCCACGGGATGTGCCGCGGCCATGCGGCGCAGCGCCGCCTCAAGATCCGGAATCCGTGACTCCTCCACATCACCGAGGAACTTCAGGGTCGCGTGCACGGATTCCGGCCGGACCCATTGCACGCGGGAGTCCGGCCCCAACGCCTTCTCGATCCTGCCCCGCATGCGGCGCTGAACGTCCGCCAGCGCCCGACGCAAGGGGTCATCCAACTCAACGGCGACAAAGCACCGGATCATGGCGCCTCAAACGGGTCGGCGTTGATGAGCCAGCGGCGGAGCAGATCGAGGGCGGCTTGCGACGCCCGCCACTTGATCACGCTCCGCTCGCCATGAAACCGATATTCCTTGGTCACGTTCAAGGCAGCCCGGTCCCTGGTTCCCGCCCGGAACGGGCCGGCGCTCAGCCCGATGTAGACCAGTCCGACCGGCTTCGTGTCGGTGCCGCCCCCGGGGCCGGCGATCCCCGTGACGCTCAACCCCACCCCGACCCCGCTGCGGAGGCGAATGCCCTCGGCCATCGCCGCGGCCACCGGCGCGCTCACGGCGCCATGCTCACGGATCAGCTCATCCGGCACGCCCAGCAGTTCGACTTTCGCCCGATTCGCATAGCAGACGACGGCGCGATCGAGATATCCGGAACTGCCGGCCACCTCGGTCAGGCGATGGCCGATCAGTCCTCCTGTGCAGGACTCGGCCACGGCCATCGTCAGGCCTTGGTCCGTGAGCAACCGACCGACCACCTGCTCCATTCGCTCCTCTCCCGTCGCGTAGGCCCAGACGCCCAGTCGCTCCCGCACGGCCGTAACGAGGCGATCCGGAGGACCACCGGGCGCCGTGAGAGAGACGCTGACGCCGTTCGGTGAGGCGAGGAGCCCCAACTGGACCGCCTTGGGTCTCACCCGCACAGCCGCGAGCATGGCATCGACCTCGGATTCGGGCCGGCCGAAGGTGTGGATGACATAGCGCACAATCGGGCGGCCGGCTCGGCGGCCCAGGGCGGCCCGGAGACGCGGGACCAGGGCCGTCGTCATCATCTCTCGCGCCTCGCCCGGCACTCCCGGCAAGGCCGCCAGCCATGCGCCCTTCCAGGACAGGGCGAATCCCGGCGCAGACCCTACCGGATTCGGCAGGACCTCGGCCCCGCGCGGAATCAGCGCCTGGCGGAGCTGTGCCTTCGACGGCGTGCGTCCCCAGGCCGCGAGACGTCGGGTCATGCCGTCAAGCGCCTCGGGATGCCGACGCAAGGGCCGTCCGGTCACCTTCGCCACCGCGTCGCGCGTCCGGTCATCGACGGTGGGGCCGAGCCCGCCGGTCATCACCACCACGTCGGCCCGCTTCGCAGCGACACGGATCACCGCCACAATATCGGCCACCGCATCGCCGACCACGGTCTTGAACCGAAGATCAAGACCCAGCATTCCCAACTGTTCAGCCACGAAGAGCGAGTTGGAATCCAGCCTCCCTCCGACCAGCAACTCGGACCCGATCGCGATGGTCTCAGCGCTACGCATGGGCCTAGGCGGATACCAGAACGTCACCGGACTGTCAACGACGCCCCTCGCGGCACCGGCGCCGGTTGACATTCCTCTCGGTGAAGTGATACATGAAACCCTTTCGGGCTCATGCGCGATCCCGCGTCAGCCGACGTTCAGGAGGGAGGACAGGCATATGGCAGGCGAACAGGCTCCGGTCAAGCGCCAGTATTGCAACTTCGTGTTTTATAAAGTGGACCCTGCGTGGCGCCGACTGCCCGAAGACGAGCGAGCCCAGGGCAAGCAGGAGTTCATCCGCGCCGTCGAAGACTACCAGGGCAAAGTGATCGTCATCCCCTATTCGACGGTCGGCATCCGGGGCGACTGCGACCTCATGATCTGGCGGATCAGCTACGAGCTGGAACTGTTCCAGGAAATGAGTTCGAAGATCCTGGCCAGCGGCTTGGGCAAGTACCTGACGACGCCCTATTCCTACCTGTCGATGTCGAAGCGGTCGGTCTATGTCGATCATCACACGCACGAGAATCAGGAAAGCAAACGCCTGACGATCGTCCCCGGCAAGAGCAAGTATATTTTTGTCTATCCTTTTTTGAAGACCCGCGACTGGTTTCTGCTCACCAAGGCCGCCCGCCAGGGCATGATGGACGAGCATATCGAAGTCGGCCACCGGTTCCCGACCGTCAAGTTGAACACGACCTATTCGTTCGGTCTGGACGATCAGGAGTGGGTGGTCGCATTTGAATCGGACAAGCCGGAAGACTTCCTGGACCTGGTCATGGCCCTCCGGGAAACGGAAGGCAGCCGCTACACGTTGCGCGACACACCGATCTTCACCTGCGTCCACAAAAGCCTGAAGGAAGCGTTGGACACGCTCGGCGGATAAGCCCCTCGCGTCACGACCTCTCACTGAGATACGGCCTTCCGCGGCGAGACCCCTCCCGCGGAGGGCCGTGTTGTTTCGGGAGACCGCGCCCACATGGCATCCCCAGATGATGCGCCACGGCCCGACGCCATGTTGATGTCGGCCTTGCTCCCTGGATTGGGCCAGGCGGTCAAGCACCAGGCAGGGCATGCGGCCAGGGTCTGTGGTATCACCCTCGCGCTCGGGGCCGGAGCCTGGGAACTGGGACAGCTCGGAGGTATGGGGGCCACGACCTTTCTCCTCATGCTGGTGGTGCTCCCCTGGTGGGCGATCCAAGCCTACGATGCCTACCTGTCGGTCCCACATGGCGGGAACCTCCGGACCACGTGGCGGCACATCCGGACCCAGGCCCACGACATCCGGTTCCTGGGCGCGCTCTTCCTGCTCACGGCCCTGACGGACTTCTCCATCATCCTCGCCAACCCGACCTATGCCCTCTCGCTCTTCTGCGCGAAACCGGGAGGCTTGTGGGGAATCTTGGCCAAAGCCCAGTCCCCGACCCTCCATCTCCTCATCGGTTACGGGTTCCTCCGCCTCCGCCCCTGGTCACTCCTTCT
>SWDL01000396.1:4235-21211 GCA_005116795.1 Nitrospira sp.
AAGGTGACGAAGCAGGTTTTCGCGCAGACATTGCCCATGCAGTTCGGGCCCGAGACCGCGAGGCCGGTTTCGGCGATCACCGCCTCGACCAGCGTACGGACCTCATCTTGGGAGAGGGCCTTGGGGAGATAGGTCTCGATGATCGCAATCTCTTTGATCTCCTTGTCGGCCAAGTCCGGCCGTTGACCTTTCTGGAATTGTTCCACCGATTCCTTCCGCTGTTTCACCAGGCCGACCATCACTCTTGTGCTCTCCGCATCGTCGAGCGTGCCCTTGAGTTCGATCTCTCGATTCATCAAGGCGGCTTTGGCCATGCGGATCACATCGAGCCGAAGTTGATCCCTGGCTTTCATCGCGGTCTTGATATCCTCTGCCAGCCGGTCAATCAAGGACATGCACGCTCCTTCCCTGTCGGGACGCCTCAGCATCGAGTGGGAATGGCACGAGCATAGTGTCGATGTGGGGGGCAGTCAAGTCAGTCCTCCCGAAGCGCCTAGATTTGTTGGAGATTTCGGCCGGTAGTCTTTGGAGGGCCATGCGAGTATTATACAGGTGTGTATGCTTGACCGTCCTCATGCCGTGACCAACAGCGTGATGGAGGAATCGCCATGAGCCCCCTCATACGAGCCCGCCCCCTGCTGCTCCTCTTGTGCGGACCTCTGCTGGTCGGATGTACCTCGTGGGGCCAATCGCCGAATAGAGGGCTCTCCCACACCGTCACCCCGTCCGTTCAGATTCCGTCACATGTGGAACGACTCGCCGTCTTATATCCGAAGACCTACACAACAAAGGAGCTGCTGAACGGCTATCTGCGGCTCGAAGCTGCGACGTTCCAGATCAAGTCGCAGCGCCCCGGCCTCAGAATCGTCGACCGGTTCCACTTGCCGGAGCTCCTCGGCGAACAGCGGTTTCAACTCGCAGCGAGTGTGGACGATGAGAGCGCCGTGCGGATCGGCCGGCTCCTCGGCATCGACAGCGTGGTCATCTATGGGATCGAGATGCCGGGCTTGCGTGAGCGCGTGATGGCGAGGTTGTACGGCGATCTTCCGCCGGTCATGGTCACGACTAAATTGCTCAAGATCGAAACGGGCGAGGTGTTATACTACAACGTTGTGATGAGCCATGTGCAGGATCCGCAGGGTTGGTGGACGGGGTTCGACAACGGCCGAGACATGCACCCTGATATCCTGGCCGCCTTGGACCGCGGGTTGCGTCTGGCGATGGAGGACCTACGCGCGGCGTTCCGATAGATCACATCAAGGATGTGTGGCGGACAGTGAAGAGGGAAGTCATCACGAAGGAGGACCTGATGCAGTCAATGGGACGAGTCGCTGCCATGAGATTCTGTACATCCTGGGCGATGGTTACCCTGGTCGGGGTGGCCGTCCTGACCTGGGCCGGGTGTTCGAGTTCGCCGCCGCCGGCCCCGGCGCAGCCGACCACGCAGCAGATTCGCGGCGATTCAGACCGCTTCTTCGACAAGATGAAGCAGGAAGAGAAAGAACACGGCGGGATGAAGTAACGTCAATGGTCAGCAGCCAGTTGTCATTGGGGGTCGTTCGAATGTCCGTCACAGGTGACCGTTGACGATGGACCGATGACATCTTCCATCATGGCCGGTCTTCCCGGAGTCCCAACGCTTCCACCAGCGGTTTGACGAGGGGGAGTTCGGTCGCCAACTCGCGATGAGAGATGTCTTCGACACGTCTGGTCTCATGAAAGGCGCCCAGGAGCCCGAGAGAGACCAGGAGCCGTCCCAGCCCCGAGAGGCAGAAGACGAGCTGTAAATTCGACGCCAGCGGCCGAGACCAACCGAGCAGGGTCAGGTCCCTCGGCAGCACCGAGGCCAGCCAGCTTCCCAGCAGCGCTCCGCAGAACCACCCGATGGCGTTACAGGTATTCCACAAAGCCACGCCTTTCGCGCGATCCTCCGGGCGAACGACATCAAAGACATAGTTTTGCAAGCCCAGCCCGAGTCCGGCCCAGACCACCCCGCCGGAAAAGTTGACGGCCGTCACATACCAAAGATCGGTGCTGAACAGGTAGAGGACCGGCAGCACGGGAACCAGGAAACCCGTGACGACCAGCAGCTTCTTGTTGCCGTACCGGTCGCCCAGCCGCCCCCAGGGTTTGTAGGTCAGGAACTGTCCTGTGGCGCCGGCCGCCAGCCAGATGGTGTACTCCAAGTAGGTGAAGTGCAGATCACGCAACATGTAGACGACAAAATAAGGACCTGACATGAGGACGCACACATGCATGAGGCTGGAGAATAGGAGGAAGCGTCGAAAGTTCACGCCCTTTTCGTGCCGGAGAAACTTGAAGATCTTGAACTCAGCCTCGCGTGTGGGCGCGGCGACCGGTTCGTCGATGCGTGTCAAGCAGTAGGTGGACAGACTCCTGGCCAGGGCCGCGGTGAGAAAGATCATGGCGAAGCCGACCCACAGGAGGCGGTGGGCGTCCGCCCAGTGGAGAATCAGTCCGGAGACGCAGAGCATGGAAAAACTCATGAAGGCCATGGTCTTGGCGCGACGGGCAAAGTAGAGGCCCCGACCCTCCGGATGGATCAAGTCGGCCATCAGGCTGTTCCAGGCGGGGACGGCAAAATGGCCGCTGGCATGGTAGGCAATCGCGCAGGCGATCAGCAGCCAGGGGCCATGGGCCGGCGCCAGCAGTGGAAGGGCGAGCAGCGGGAGCCACATCACGGCCTGCATTGCCGCGCCGCCGAGGATGAGCGGACGCCGCCGCCGGAGCGTCGTGAGCACTTTGACGGACAGGAGCTGGGCCCAGGTCCCCACGAGTTGAGGAAGGGCTGAGAGCAAGCCGATATGAAAGGGCGTCGCGTGCAGGAGGAGCGCGAAGGCCGAGAGGTAGTTTTCACCACCACCCTGCATCAAGGCCTGAAAGGCCCCTTCCCGAATGCCATAGCGGCGGCTGCGTTCGGCGGTCGGTTCCGTGTGCGGGGCAGTCATGGCGCTCGAATTATAACAAGGTCTCGTTCGTCGGGTTCCGGCTTGCCCCATCGGGTGGCTATACCGTAAGCTGGGCTCATCTGATGCCGATCTATGAATACATCGCGGACCATTGCGATCGCCGGCCTGTCTGTTCACGGCGTACACAGTATATTCAGCGTCTCAGTGATCCGCCGGACGCCGCCTGCCGCGAGTGCGGTGCGCCGGTTCGCAGGGTCATGTCCTCGTTTGCCGCACGATCAGGGGCTGTTGGGATGTCCAGCCCAGATCCCACAGGACTCAATCTCACGGGGATTCCCGCGCCTTCCGGCATGCCTGAGGGCGAAGGCGGCTGCAGTGGGGACGGGCATTCTCATGATCCATGAAACGGGGACGTGAACTGGGAGCAATGAGACGCGAGAGATGACATGACAGGAAGGGGAAAAGACAGGCTGTGCAGAACGAACGTCGCCGGCCTGAGCCTGGCTGCCCCAGACTTCGTCGCCGGTCGTGTATCCGGCGATGAGGGCCTCGTCATTGCGGCAAGGAGGCGTCGGCGTCTCCCCGCCATGAGACCACCTCATCTGTGAGAGCGGGTTACAACCGTTCCAAGGCTTCGATCCGCACTTCGACCGGCGGATGGGTGGCAAAGAGCCCCAGGAGGCCGCTCGTCCGACCCGAGATCTTCATGGTCGCCAGGGCATCCTGCGTGGCCGGCTCGAACTGCGCCCGATTGACCCAGCGATCGATGGCGCGCAGGGCGGAGATCATCGCATCCTTCCCGTAGACCTTGGCGGCGAAGGCATCTGCGCCGAATTCACGGCGCCGGGAGAACCAACTGATGGGGATCATGGCCAGGATGCCCAGGACGATTTCGAGGACCATCGAGAGCATAAACCCCAGCCCCGCCTGATCGCGCTCCGCGAAGATCCGGCGGACCCACATGGAAATGAAGTAGACGAAGGTGTTCATCAGCCCGGCGAGCACGGTCGTCGTGAGCATGTCGCCGTTGTAGACGTGCCCCATTTCGTGGCCCAGCACCGCGCGGACTTCCTGCTCGTTGAGATGGTGCAACAGGCCGGTCGAGACGGCGACCATCGAGTTGTTCTTGCTGGGGCCGGTGGCGAAGGCATTGGGATCCGGCGATTCATAGATCCACACCTCCGGTATCTGAATCTTGAGGCGCTGGGCAATCTCCTGCACGGAGCCGAAAATGATGTGTTCGGCCGGCGTGCGGGGCTGCTCGATCCTGACGCAGTCCAGCATGGCTCGCGCCATCTGCTTGGAAAAGGCTAAAGAGATAAAGGCGCCGCCGAAGCCGAGGACCATCGCATAGACCACCATCATTTCGTTCACCGACTGGCGGATATCGATGCCGAAGGCCGGCAGGACGACATAGGCCAGCACGTTGAACGTGAGATAGAGGGTAATGCCGATCAGGAGATTCGAGATCAGCAGCAGCCCGATACCTTTCATCTTCTTGAACATCTGATGCTCCTCCTGGTTCCCTCAATGACTGCCGAATGTGTCTGAATGTGCCTTGTAGTATACCCGATTTCCTCGCGCCCGGTGAGGGGCACCGGGCCACGTGGTCAGTGCATACAGAATAAGTCGCCATGTCCGTTCGGTCAAGGACCGTGCATGAACCGATACACCGGACCTCATGCAGCCGTGATTGACCGCCCTGGAGGCATCTGTTACAACCACACCCATGAGTCTTCATCGGAGCAGGCCTCAACGTCGGATGGGCACGCGCCTTGTCTTGGTATTGGCCGTCCTTCTGAGCGGGTGGGCCCAGGCGGCCGGTGTGCCGGCCCCGCCATTTGCCGTCCCGGTGGATCAGGAGGGGGTGCAACGCGCCGGCATCCAACTGGACAGCTACGCCTATGTCCCGAGCCATCTCATTGTCCAGGCCGGCAAGCCGGTCGAGTTGACCCTGACCAGCGTGACCTTCATTATCCCGCACAATTTCATTCTCCTGGAACCGAGCGCCGGCCTGACGATCGAGCAGGACATCGGAGCAGGCAAGACCGTGATCGTCAAGTTCACGCCCACCAAGCCCGGCCTCTATCTTTTCTACTGTGACAAGAAGCTCCCTTTCTTTCCCAGCCATCGTGAGAAGGGGATGGAAGGTCGCCTCGAAGTGCGTTCGTGACTCAGCCCGCCTCCTATCATGCCGCGCGTCTCCTGACCGACCTTCTGAAGCGCGTCTCCCGGTCTTTCTATCTCACGCTGGCCGCGCTTCCGAGCGGACTCCGGGAGGCGATGGGGCTCGGCTATCTGTTCGCGCGCGCCGCGGACACGATTGCCGATACGGATCTGATTCCCCACTCCAAGCGGCTGGAACTCTTGCTGTCCTTTCGTGCGCAGTTCGTCCAGGATGACGTCGATGCGGCGGCTGTGAAGGCGATCCTGACGGCGCTGCTTCCGCATCAGCATGAGTCCGGGGAGCGGACGCTGCTGGAACAGTTGCCGGCCTGCTTCGGCCTGCTGCACCGTCTGCCGGAGGGAGATCAGGATCGGATTCGCGGGTTGATGCCGACACTCACGCGCGGCATGGAACTCGACCTGGCCTTCTTTCCGGGGGACAGCGTCAACGATCTGACCGCGCTTCCTGGACTCGCCTCCCTCGATCAGTACACCTATTTCGTGGCGGGCTGCGTGGGAGAATTCTGGACGGCCATGACCTGCGCGCACCGTCCTTCCTTAGCCGAGTGGAATGTCGAGGACATGTCGGCGAAGGGGGTTCGATTCGGCAAGGGGCTTCAGTTGACGAATGTGCTGAAAGATGTGGCCAAGGATCTCCAGCGGGGACGGTGCTATCTGCCGCAACCGCTGCTGGCTGAGTGCGGGCTCATCCCTGCGGATCTCCTCAAGCGGGAGAACATCGATCGTGCCCGACCGGTGATTAGGCGTCTGGCGGGCATGGCCGTGGACCACCTTGACGTCGGTTGGGCCTATACGATGGCCATCCCGCGACGGGAGGTTCGCTTACGCTTGGCCTGCATGTGGCCCATTCTGCTCGCAGGCGAAACCCTGGCGCGCGTCGTCACGTCCCCCGATCTGCTCGATGCCGCGACATCGGTGAAAGTCAGCCGAGGCGTCGTCTACCGCGTCATGGCCTCCACCATCCTCACCGGCGCCTGCGGCTACGTCGGCACCGCGTATTGGGGCCGGCTACGCAAGCAGATTGTGTGAGGTACGCTTGTAGGTCAGTATGCGATGGTCCGGGAAGCGGTGGCCTGGATTGGTGCACATTTACAACAGAACCCGCGATGGGCTAGGCTACGTCTCCTATGCAAATCTACAGGGTGAGCGGATGAGCGAGGAATGTGTCACAGAGGCAGTGCCGGGGCTGGGGGAGATCGCCCAGCGTTTCAGGATTCGCTTGATCCTCCAGTTCGGGTCGACAGTCACAGGACCAACCCATGATCGCAGCGATTTCGACCTGGCGGTGAAGCTCGACAGTCCCGACGTGTCGTTGCAGACCGTCCTGGAAATGCAAGAGGCATTGCAGGCCCAGTTTCCTGGGCGCGAGGTCGATCTGGCGATACTCAACCGGGCGGACCCGCTCTTTCTGGAGAAAATCGTTGAGTCCTGCCGCTTGCTCTTCGGCACGCCCCAAGACCTCGCCTGTCTGCGTCTGTACGCGTTCAAAGCGTACCAAGACTTTCGGCCATACTTGGAGCTGGAACGACAGTATGTCGCCCGGCGACTGGCAGCACTGGTGGCGGAGCCCTCACGCCCATGATCGATCGCCGGCTCATCACCAGAAAGATGAGCCTCATTCTTGAGGACTTGGCTGGGATGATCCGGTTGTCCCAACTGCCGCGCGAGCAGTACCTGAAGGACTCCATCAACGAAGCCTTGGCCGAGCGCTACCTCGAACGAGCTATCGGCCGCATGATCGACGTCAATTTTCATCTGGTCACAGAGTCAGGCCATGCGCCGCCCAAAGACTATCACGAATCCTTCGTGCTCCTCGGAACGCTCGGCGTCATGACGGCCGATCTTACCAAGGAGATGGCGATGGCTGCCGGGCTCCGGAACAGGATCGTGCATGAATACGATGACATCGATCCTGAGCGAGTGTACGAGGCGTTGCCTGTCGCAGTCCGCCAGATTCCCGTGTACTTGGACCACATACAGCACTTCCTTGAGAAATTACCGCAGGGGTGACGAGTCGATGATCCGAAAGGAGAGGATGACGATGATACGCTCAAAGGGTTGGAGGCGGTATCTGTCGATTTGCCTCGGATTGGTCTTTGGGATGGCCTGAACAGCGTAAAAAGGTGCCAGGAACCTTTTCATCGGGGCAACAGCGGTTGGCGGCCCTTGGCCCGATTTATTACATGATAGATCAGGCCGACAGCAGCGGCCAGTAAGGGGCGTCCCATCGCGGCGGATCACAGGACGCGGTCACGTCGCCGCCAACAAAAAGGTTCCTGACACCTTTTGTCTTCCCCTGACACCTTTTGTCTTCCCTGCGTACCGTGTCGCTTGCGGCCAGCATCGCCACAAGCTTTCCGCATAATAGAAAGGAGTAAGGCGGCACCGCTCCTAGCACGAAGGCGTCCATCACGTTCCTTAGGCGCTTCCTGCGGTCAGCGATTGTCCAGCCGACCCATTCGTCACGCGGCCCCAGGCTGTATACAGGGTCTCCCAAGCCGACCAGGCCTATCAGTTTTCCATTGTGTTCGTCGACAACCAAGAACCTCAATCGCCTTCCATAACCGGACGAGACGGGAATGCTCCAATGTAAGCTCGCATACCTGAAGAGGAGTTCCTCGTTCGAGTCAGGAAGCACCTCCACCAAGCGCGGGTAGATTTTCGTCGGGGCGATCTCATTTCCCAAAGCGATGTGCTGAAGTAGTTCGGTTTCCTTCCGAAGGAGGCCCTCTTTGGCCCGCTCAATCCTATGTTCAACAGCCGTTTCATGAAGCTCACGGATTCTCTCTTTTGAGAGATCCTTCGGAGGAAGGACCGACCCATTTCGGACGCGGAAACCTTGCGCCCGCAAAGATTGAATGATCTTCAGTCGCAGGGTGGAGCCGTCACTTACGATGTCCAAAGACTTATTCATTGCTCCAAGTCCGCAGCCAATTTGAGCATTTTCTCTCGGCGGCCTAACGATGGAACTCAGCGGCGGCGCCAAGAACTTTGCCCGATAGGCCACAGTGGGCTATGCACTTAACTCCAGTACGCCTTACCTATTTGTGGTGGGTGCCTGCGACCAGCCTGGAGTAGGGGGCAGGCTCCACCGCGACAGCTTGCTCCACAAGTCTGGAGAACAGCTTCCCGCGGTATCTCGACGTTCGACGGTTGAACCGAAACGTGAATGCATCGAGATCGTAGGCCAGTGGCTCACGGGACACCGCCCCCTGATGGGTACCCAACAGCCAGCGTTTCAACAAGGAGGCCACACGGTGCACGCGGGGCAGCAAGACCGACGCCGTCTTGCTGCTGGCGCTGATCACGCGTGGTCGGTGCGTGAAGCCCTCGTGCTTCAACCCTGCCTAGACCTCCCCTCCGTCCGTGATGACCACGGAGCCCGGTTCAACCGCGTGCTTCACGAAGGCGACGAGCGGGCTCGCGGAGGCGGCTGGAATCCGACGCAGGCGGATGCGTCCCATCCCCTTCCCGTCGATCTGCGCGGCGATCGCCCCCAGGGCCTTGCTTCCCAGGGGCCGGCGGCCTCCTCCCGCCTCGACGCCCCCCCCATACGTGTCGTCCACTTCACCCTGGCCGCCCAGCCGGTCCCGGCCCGGCCGCACCATCGCGCGCCGCAGCTTCTGCAGCCACGACCACGCCGTTCTGTCACGGCCACGACCCAGCAGGCGTGGCAGCCCCAAGGCGCTGAGCCCATGCGTCTGATGGGTCATCCACCACATGGCTCGGAACCAGTCCTGCAAAGGCAGACGGCTTCGATGGAAGATCGTCCCCGCTGTGACCGAGGCTTGGTCTCCACACCGGCGGCACATCATGAGGCGTCGTGTGGTTGTCCAACTGCCGCTGGTCGTGCACCGGGGGCCACAGAACCCGGTCGGCCACCGCAGCCGAGCCAGGTGGGCACGGCACGCACCTTCTGTGGCGAAGCGCTGCTCGAACTCGGCGAGGGTCCGCGGATAGTCCTCCACGGCGCGAACCACTACACCTGGGGCGTACTGGAGTCAAGTGCATAGCCCACTGCCATCTAATGGGCTTGACAGGGGGAATGTCTGTCGTGCAAAAGGGAGAGCCCCCTGTACGGCCGACGGTCAAGACTTGTGCGCGAGATTCCGAAGAAGGACAGGCGGGCGGCGCTTGGGAGGACACCCGTGATCCGATACAACGCAAAGGCCGACGGCGGAAGACCCCGCACATCATTAGGAGAGCGTCGCATGACCAAGACATTCATCGCCCTCATTGTTGTGTTGATCGTGGCGGTCGGAGGGACGACCCAGCCGGCGTTCGCGGTGGAGTTCGCGGTCGTCGGCGCGCGGGCCGCGGCGATGGGGGGGACCGGTGTCGCGACCACCTCCGATGCCTTCGCCGCCTACTGGAACCCGGCCGGATTGGCCATGAGCAAAGGCGTGGACATCCGGGTTCAGGGCACCGGACAGCTCATTGATCGACTCGGCGTCAAGGACACGCTGGACGAGATCAACAGCATCGGAACATCCTTCGGATCAGCCGGGGCAGCCGCAGCGGCCAAAACGAGGCTCGATGCCCAGTTGGCCAAGTTGAGCCAGGCCGGCTCCTCGGTGTCGGCGATCGGGTCTGCCGGCCTCTATTTCAAAACGAATATCGGCGATCATGCCATTGGATTCAGCGTGTCGGACGTGGCAACCGGTGGGTTATTCGCGCCGTCCCCCCTCTCTTCCACTCAAACCGACACGACACTCACGATCAACGGGCAACTGGCCGCACAGGGACTTGAAGCGCGCCAGGCTGCGCTGTCCTATGCCTACGCATTCGAGGATCGGACATTCGCCCTCGGAGCGACCGTCAAGCTGATCCAAGGCGCTGCCTACAACGCTTCTGTGGCGGTACAGGGAACCGACGGTGATACAGGCTTCACCTCAGATATCGGAAAAGCGAAGATCTCGACGAAGCTCGGAATTGACGTCGGCGCGATCTACCGGCCGGCCGCCTGGTTACGCGCCGGGGTCGTCGCAAAAGACATCAATCAACCGGCCTTCAATGCCCCCAACGGCGAGCGCTTTAAGCTGACCCCGCAAGTCCGCGGTGGGCTGGCCATCAACCCCTGGGAGACCATGACCCTCAGTGTGGACGGAGACATCACGTCGAACAAGACCCTGGTCCCCGGGCAGAAGAGCCGGGTGATCGGAGTCGGGGCAGAGCAGACCTTCTTCTCCCAATTCATCTCGTTGCGCGCCGGGGCCATGAAGAACACCGAAGATCCCTCCTCGAAGGTCATGCCGACCGGCGGCCTCGGCCTCAGGCTTTGGGTGCTCCGCATGGACCTCGGTGGTGGCTATGATTTCCAGGAGAGACAGGCGATGGCGTCAGGCACCGTCGCCTTGACGTTCTAGCTGATTGGATTGTTCGAAGAGGAGACGACCACCCATGCATCCAGCTCATCGCCTCACAGTGATCGCATTGCTGCTCATGATCCAGAGCCTCGCCGGGTGCGGCGGGCTTCAGGAAATGTGGGCAGGCCCTGGGGCGGACTCGTTCCATCCCAAATCCATCGCCGTCCTCCCGCCCCTCGTCGGGCAATATGAAGGCGCTCGGGACCTGGCGGGAGACGTGCTCGTGACCGCCCTGGCCGAGAAAAAGAGCTTCCAGAAGATCGTGCCCATGGAGCAGGTGCGGACGGTCTTCCAAGAGAAGGAAGCCGGGGATATCCTGACCGCCTATTACGCCAAATTCGAAGCGACCGGTCAGTCGGACCGCGAGATGGCGGTGACGCTCGGAAAACTATTGGAGGCTGATGCCCTGCTTCTCGCGAAGGTGAACGTCTGGGAATACACCCGCTCCGAAGGGGACAATCTTGCCAAGGTCTCACTGGGACTGCGGCTGGTGGATGGGGCTCAAGGCGGGTTGGTCTGGAAAGCGAGACAGGAGAAAACCAAGAGCTACATGTTCCTCAAGCCGGACCTGCGCGATCTCGCCGAGGATGTGGCCGAAGGCATGGTCAAATACCTGCCACGATAGTTAAAACGAGGTGCTCGCACCGACCTCTTCTTCTCCCTGACGGACCTTCGTATAGACTTTCCGGTCCACAAAAAGCTCCAGCAGGTCCCTGTCGACTTTTCCCTGCCCGGCGTCCTCTTCCAAGATCCCGAGCGCGCGCTCCGTCGTCGTCGCCGCCTTATGCGGCCGGTCGGAAGCCGTCATGGCATCGTAGATATCACAGATCGTCATAATCCTCGATTGCACCGGGATCATTTCTCCCGAGACTTGCAGCGGATAGCCGCTCCCGTCCAATTTCTCGTGATGGCGGTAGGCAATCAGCGGAACATTTTGGAGCGACCGGGACCAGGGGATCGTCGACAAGAAGCGATAGGTGTGCGTGACGTGCGTCTCGATCTCCAAGCGTTCATCCGGCGTGAGCGTGCCGCGCGGGATCGACAGGGCATAGACCTCCTCCGCCGTCACATAGGGGCGCGGCTCCCCAAAGTAATCGAATTGCATGCCGGCGATATCGTGCAGCCGCTCCAGGCCGTCCGTCCTCATCCCGGCCGGCTCGTTGCAACTCAACAGAAAGTCCAGCATGCCGTCGGCTTCGGCCACTTGCTTGGCGAGACTCCGGTCGACTTCCGCCAAGAGCGTCGTCCGCGGCGACTCGCCTGACGCCACAATTTCCAGCCGACGCTGCATCGCCCGCAGCTCGAAGGTGCGCTTGATAAAGTCGAAGCGCGACCTAAGGAGGCCGACATCTCCGTCGAACAGTTTGTGTGACTTCACCAGAATGTGTTCCCGGACGCCGACCTTGCCGAAATCGTGCAGGATGGCCGCGTACCGGATTTCGCGGAGCGCATCCGAATCGAAGGAGATGCCCGCGTACGGGCCTTTGTCGACGCCGGACACCACCTCGGCCAGCGCACAGCTCAGCACCGCCACCCGGGCGCTATGCCCGCTGGTGGTGGGATCCCGGCTTTCAATCGCCGTCACGCCGGCGGTGATGAACCCTTCGAACAGCCGGTTGCTCTCCTCATAGAGGGTGGCATTCTCCATGGCAATCCCGACCTGTTGCCCGAGTCCGACGAAGTCTTGCAGATCGCCTTCATCAAACCGGCCGCCATGGCGCTTGTTGATGGCTTGCAGCACGCCGAGCATTCTGTCCCGCACTCTGACGGGCACGCAGACCATGTTGCGCGTGACAAATCCGCTTTTCTTGTCGGCGCTCCGAGCAAACCGGGGATCGTTCTGCACATCATCGACCAGCACCGGCTCGCCCGTCTCCGCCACATGCCCGGCAATGCCTTCACCGAGCTTCAGGCGGATCTGCCGGACCCGGTCGCCTTTCTCCCCCAGGGCGACATCAAAATAGAGCTCCTTCGCTTCTTGATCGAGGAGCATGAGCGATCCCGTTTCTGCGTCCAGCAGTTGCGTGGCCGCATGTATGGCCAGGCTCCGTACTTCACGCTGATTGAGGCTGGAGGCGAGGATGCCGCTGACGTCCTGCAACCGCTGGAGCCGCTGCACGGCATGCGAGGATCGTTTGAGCACACGGAGGTTGTCGACCACGTAGGCGACGTGATTCGCGACGCTGGCCAATTCCACCAGATCCCAATTGCTGAAGGGCTGCCCATCGCCTGTGTCGGTCACCATCAGTACACCGAGGATTCCTACCCGCGCCTTCACCGGCACGCCCACCGCGCAGCGAATGGTCGGCCAGGTCCGGCCGTTGGACGACGTCGCGGATTCCTGCTGTGGGTTCGGATCGAACTCCGCCGGATTGACGATCACCGGCTTGCCTGCCCGCCTGACTTCTTCCGCGTAGGATCGGCAGTCCGACTCCCAGTTCTTCTGATTCCGGAGACGGTCGCTGCCTTCGATGGCCGCGGTGTCCAATCGCGCGGGCTCTCCCGCCCACAAGAACAGGGCACCCCCTTCCGCTCCCACCAGCTTCAGAATCGGCGCCATGACGGGCTGGAGACTGCGGAGATCGTCGGACACCGAGTTCAACACTTCGCTGACCCGCTCCAACTGCTGAATGCGGACGATCTTGTGCGCATACTTGTGGACCAACCGAGCGTGATCCACACTGGCCGCCAGATTCGACGCGGCCAGGTCCAACAGATTGTCCGCGCTGTGTCCTTTCCGCGCTGAACCCTTGGGCAGCCCTTGCAGCACCAGCACCCCTTCGAGCGCGGCGCCGCGAACGAGCGGCATGGCGGTGACGCTCGCGTGCGTGAGCATCCGTCGCGTGGTCATCACGCGATCGACCAACGTCTGCCATTGGGCGACATCGCTGTCTTCGCAGACGCCGTCGACGGCCAGGCAGCGGAGCGTCTGCGTTTGCTCATCTTTCAGATAGACGGCCGCGGCGCAGGCGTCACTGAGCTCCAATAACATCCGCAGGCAGACGCCGGCCACCTCGACCAGTGGACGCTGTTGTTCCGCAGCCGCCTGCATCATATCGATGAGTCGTTGCTGAAGCCCGGCCGGCACCGAGACCCGGCCTCGCGCGGCAGAGCCCTTGCCGCCCGACTTGGACCCGGACCTCGACGACCTTGAGGCCGCGCTGGCAGCCTCTTTTGCCGATGGGCTCCTGCGCACTGATCCGACGACCCGATCGGATGAAGACTGTCGCGTGCCCTGTTGACGTGAAGCCGACATAAGAAGACGCCCTCCCAGTAGCATGTCGGCCGATTTTCGGAGAAACTTGACGCTCAACGGATAGGGAGGAAGAACAACGAACCTGGAACGACACCACAACTGAGCGGGTTAAGAAGAGGAGACAGGCGCGGGAGGAGCCATCGCGACCTTGAGAGAGCGGACGAAGTCGCCGACGAGTTCCGGCATGCGGGAGTCTTGTCGGCACTCGGCGATTTTCTTGACGATGGCGCTGCCGACGATGACGCCATCGGCAATCTGTGAGACTCTCGCCGCATCCTCAGGTGTCGCCACCCCAAACCCGACGGCGACGGGCAGATCACCCATCTTCTTGATCCGGGCGACATTCTGCTTGACCTCGCCTAGATCCGTCAGTGTGGCGCCCGTGATGCCGGTGAGGGACACGTAATAGACAAAGCCGCCGGACTGCTTGATGACGGTGGCCCGTCTCTCTGCCGTGCTGGTGGGCGCCAGGAGAAAGATCAGTCGAAGCCCGGACTCCGCCGCGCCGGGACGCAGCGGCCCGGATTCTTCGGGTGGCATATCGGGCACGATCAGCCCATCCACCCCGGCCGACTGAGCCTCCCGGCAGAAGCTCGCCTCGCCCAACGCATGGATCGTATTGTAGTAGGCCATCAGTACGAGCGGGATCTGCGTCCTGGCTCTGAGCGCTCTGACGGTCTGCAGAATCTTCCGGAGTGACGCGCCCGACCGCAGCGCACGTTCGGCCGCCTGCTGGATCACCGGCCCGTCGGCGATGGGATCCGAAAAGGGCACACCGAGTTCGATGAGGTCGGCCCCTGCCCGCTCCAAGGCCAATACGAGCGTCTCGGTGTCGGCGAGCGACGGATCTCCCGCCATCAGATAGGCAATCAGAGCCTTTTCACCCTTGGCCTTCAGACGGGCGAAGGTGTGGTCGATGCGATTTTCACGGACGTCATCCGTGAAACGTGAAGCGTGAAGCGAAGGAGACTTCGTAGAGCGCCGAGGATTTGCTTCGTTCTTTCGTTTCACGCATCACCCTTCACGCATCACGATATTCAGAGGGTTACCCCCCGCAGTCTCGCCACTTGCTGCACATCCTTGTCGCCCCGGCCGGAGAGGTTCACGATCATGACCTGCCGTTTCTTGAGCGTCGGCGCCGCTTTGACGACTTCCGCAACGGCATGGGCGCTCTCCAGAGCGGGAACGATGCCCTCGTCACGAGCGAGCAGATCAAAGGCCGCAAGGGCCTCGTCATCCGTGACCGAGGTGTAGCCCGCCCGCCCGCTATCATGCAGCCAGCTATGTTCCGGTCCGACGGCGGCATAGTCGAGCCCCGCCGAGACCGAATGGGTCACGTTGATCTGTCCATCCTCGTCTTGTAGGAGATAGGTCATGGTCCCGTGCAGGACACCGGGCTTGCCGGTCGCGAACCGCGCGGCGTGTTTGCCGCCGGCGACGCCGAGTCCACCGGCTTCCACGCCCACCATCTTGACGCGACGATCTTTGAGGAACGCATGAAAGAGTCCGATCGCGTTGCTGCCGCCGCCGACGCAGGCGATGAGCAGATCCGGGAGCCGCCCTTCCGCCGACAGGATCTGCTTCCTCGCTTCCCGCCCGATGATCGCCTGAAAATCCCGGATCATCATCGGGTAAGGGTGGGCGCCGAGCACCGAGCCCAGGATGTAATGGGTGGTCCGCACGTTCGTCGTCCAATCGCGCATCGCTTCGCTGATCGCGTCTTTCAGCGTCCGGCTGCCGGCGTCGACGCCGGTGACGGTCGCCCCGAGCAGCCGCATTCGGAAGACGTTCAGCGCCTGCCGCTGCATGTCCTCGGTGCCCATGTAGACTTCGCACTGGAGCCCGAACATTGCCGCCACCGTGGCTACGGCGACGCCATGCTGACCCGCGCCTGTTTCGGCGATCACGCGGGGCTTTCTCATGCGGCGGGCCAACAACGCCTGCCCGATCGCATTATTGATCTTGTGCGCGCCGGTGTGACAGAGATCTTCCCGCTTGAGGTAGATCTTGGCCCCGCCGAACCGCTTGGTGAGTCGCTCGGCAAAATAGAGGGGGGTCGGCCGTCCGACATACCGCGTGAGATAGTCGGTCAGCTCCTTCTGAAAGGCGCGGTCGTTCCTCGCGCGTTCGTAGGCCGCTTCGAGTTCTTGCAGCGCGGGCACGAGCGTCTCAGGGACGTAGGCCCCGCCGAACTGACCGAATCGCCCCTGTGGGTCAGGAAGCTTCATCTCCCTCGTCGTTCAATCCTTCTCCTTATCCTCAGCCTGTTGTGTTGAGAGTTCGAAGTATAGAGGGCTCATCAGGCTGATACAAGCCGGACGGCGCGAACAAAGGCGGCGATCTTCGCGTGATCTTTCTTCCCGGGACTCGCTTCCACGCCGCTACTCACGTCCACGCCGTAGGGTCGCACGGTCCGAATCCCCTCCGCGACGTTCTCTGCAGTCAGTCCGCCGGCTAGGATCACCGGCGCCGTGGCCGCGGCCTCCGCCGCAAGATGCCAGTCAGCCGCTCGGCCGGTTCCTCCAAACACCGCCTCACTGAACGCATCGACCACAAACCCCCGCACCCGCGCCCGCCCCTTGTACTCCGCCAATGCCAGGAGACTCCCCCGATCTTTCAACCGAATCGCCCGCAGCACCGGCCGCCCCAGCGATTCGCAGTAGCCGGCCGATTCGTCCCCGTGGAGCTGGGCCAAGGCCAGCCCGCAGCTATCCATCAGATCGCGCGCCACTTTCACCTCTTCATTCACAAACACCCCCACGGCCAGGACGAGGGGAGGGAGCTGCCCGATGATGGTCCGGACGGTATCCGGCGAGACGGTCCTCGGGCTGGCCGCGTGAAACACAAAGCCGAGCGCATCCGCCCCTGCTTCCACCGCCGCGCGGGCATCCGCCACATTCGTGATTCCGCAGATCTTGATTTTCACTTCGGCGACCCGGCGTCAGCCGTCCCCTGCAATGCCCTGATCTTCCCCCCCACGTCGTCGGCACGAATCAGGGACTCCCCCACCAGCATGGCATGAATGCCGGCTTCGACGAGGCGCAGCACATCATCCCGTGTGCGGATTCCGCTCTCGCTGACGATCACCTTATCGGCGGGAATCCGCTTGGCCAGGCGGAGCGTCACGCCGAGATCCGTCGAGAAGGTCTTGAGATCGCGGTTGTTGATGCCGATCAATCGTGCCTCCGGCACCCGCTCCAGGACGGTATCCAGCTCCCGCTCATGATGCGTTTCGAT
>SWDL01000444.1 GCA_005116795.1 Nitrospira sp.
CGCCGTTCTCGTGTCCGCCCCCTTCATCGCGCGCCAACCTACCAGTAGGTAGGTTGCTTGTCAAGAGCATTGCTTGCGGGATTCGCACAACCTCTTCGACTTCCGCCATAATACGTCCCGCCATGTCCCTGACCATCTGGACCATCGGTCACTCGACCCGTGCTCTTGATGAGCTCCGCACCCTCCTCAACGCGCACAGGATACAGCACCTCGTCGACGTACGGCGATACCCCTTCTCCCGCCGATATCCGCATTTCAATGGAGAACTTCTTGCCGATTCCTTGCGTGAGGTCGGTCTTGCCTATACGCACGCGCCGGGACTCGGCGGGCGACGGAAGGCTCGACCGGATTTCGTCAATCTGGGCTGGAGGAATGAGAGCTTCCGCGGCTACGCGGACTACATGGAGACGGAGGAATTCCAAAGAGCAGTTGAAGAGCTTATGGCGTATGGCACGGACAGGAGAACAGCCATCATGTGCGCCGAAGCCGTCCCCTGGCGTTGTCACCGGCAACTGATTGCCGATGCGCTGGTCGCCCGGGGTTGGACCGTCCGCCATATCTTGGGGCCGGATCGAGCAGACGTTCATCGACTCACCACCTTTGCCGCCATCGATCACGGGCAGATCACCTATCCCTCTCTGCCGGCCGATGCCGATTCTCTTCGACTCTTTTGACCTCCATGAGATAGACTCCCCCACAGTCTGCGGGTATAATTCGCGTCTATCCTTCCTCCACCCATCGCCACGGAGGCTCCATGAGATACGGATTCCCCACCAGGTCGCTTCGTGCGCTGGTTCCTATCGTGCTCTTCCTTACAGCCCTGTCCGCATCAGCCGATGGCCCGGCGCCGCCGGCGGGAGGTACGCCCTCAGCGAGCCAATTACAGAATGCCCATAATCAAGGTCGTGACGTTGCAACCAGGCATTATGCTGCAGAAGAATCACCTTTTACGCCAAGGCCTCAGAAAGACCTACTGCGGCATAGACTGGATGACTACTTAAAGGGAGAGGGAGCCCGACTCTCTGACGCTGAGAAGGAGGTCTTTACTGAAGGCTACTGGGCTGAATTCGAGAAGGAAGATAATCGAAGCGGCGGCATGACCCAGATCAATCCCCCGAGTCTCCAACTGCCAGGCGCCCCAACCACGACCACAGTCAGCGGAAAAACCGCCACCCCCGGGCCAGGCACCCTGCAACTCACGGATGAGAATGGAAATAGCTACTTCGTCGACGTCGACGCGAACGGGAACTATTCCACCACGGTCCCCACAGGGAATTTTCAGCCGACCAGGATGACGCTGCGGACCGGGAGCGTGAAAGCGGCATGGGACCTGAAGGACGGAAAGTGGACACAGATCGCCAGCGCCGCCGGCTCGCCGGGCACCCAAGGCGCGATGGCTCCTGGCCGGGGTTCGGCACAGTCCGCCGGCCAGCAGTTCGCGCTCCTCGACGACGAGTGCAAGCAATACGCCCTGGTCGGCTCGCTGGACCATGGTTCTGGACTCGGCGTCGCTCAGTTGGGCCGCTCCCCGCTTTCCCCACTGCTCCTGCCGGTCCGGTTTGCCGGCGGAATGACCCCGGTCCATCCAAATCCGGCCCAGCCGCTGGCGCGACTGGTGAGCGATCCACTTCCCCCCGACGCCATACGAGAGGCCCAGAAGCAGGGCATCGATCACGCGGACCAGGAATTTGAGAAAGCACAGCTTGAGAAAATTCCACGGGGCTCGCGGACCAAAGAGCAAACCGACCGTCTTGATAAGCTCAACGACATGCTGAAGGACTATGAGAATACGAAGAACAATCCCTTCGCCAACAAAGAGGTGGTGGACACCATGGAGAAAGCCGCCGCCGCTCGACGGCTCCAGCGACAAGCGGCAGCCCTGCGGGCCAGCGGAGACCTCAATCAAATTCCCACCGCGAATGGGCTCGACGCTTCGGCGCGCAGTCTGATGGGCAACCAGCCCTTGCCGCCACTCCGCGCCAGTGCGGCGGAGCCTTTGCAATGGGCGAACGCCCCCACCGGAACCACCGGCGCGATGGCGCCGACGACCCCAGGCGGTACTCCGAGCGCAACCGCCATCGGCCAGCGGACGACCTACGTCATCAAAGGCACGGCCAGGATGGGGTCCGGCGTGGCGCTTCCAAGAGGGACTCTGGTCTCCGGGGTCATGATGATGCCACGAGAAACCCCGGAGCACTACGTGCAATCGACCCCGGCAACCGCCTTGGGCCTTCCCGATATGACGACGGGGGTCGCTGCTCCGCCGGGGGACTTTATGGAGGGCGATGACAAGGCGCCCCCTGCAACGGAAGTCGGCGCGAACGGCGCCTATCACTATGACTACAAGGTTGGTCTCGACTACGGCCTTGGAAAGAATCTCGCCCTTGGCGTGGAGTACAAAGCCGTGTTTTCCGCCGGCGTCAACTATGGCTGCGCCAAACAATCCTTTA
>SWDL01000445.1 GCA_005116795.1 Nitrospira sp.
TGTCCTTTTTCCCCCGGCGCGCGCGAGGGGCTCACAACCGCATCAAAGCCTTAAAGGAGGAACAAGGCACCGGACGCACCATGATGGTGATCGGCTCAAGCGGCTACAGCACCTTCGTGGATCACATGGGAGACTTGTCGACTGTCCTGGAAAAATGTCTGGGGGCCAACATTCTGCTGGTCAACCCCTACAGCCCGGAGACGAGCGCGCGTATCCAAGCCATCGCCCATCCAAACATCACGCTGGCGACCTTCCGGGAAGAAGTCCGGCAGAGTATCGAGTTCCTCAAGCGGCTGAAAACGATCGGAAAGGCCGTCAAGCTCAAGCTCTATTCCGATCCCCCGCTCGTCAAAATGGTGATTCTCGGCGATTATCTCTGGCTCCAACATTACCATACGGATCTGGACGTCCAGACCATGCCGGAGTACGTCCTTCGGCACAACCGGAAGGACCACGGCCTCTACACCCTGTATGCCCACTACTTCGTGCAGCGGTGGGAAAGTGCCGAAATCCCCGAATACGATCTCGATACGGACGAGCTGGTCTATCGTGGCCGAAATGGGAGCGAGATTCGAAGAGAACCGTTTGGAAGCGAGCCGGTGTCGGAAGAAGCCCGGCTGATGGTGGAATCGCTCGAACTCGCACCTGAGCCGGCCCAGATCAGTTGATCGGCCCTCCAAGGTGCGGCTGGATCTGCTACATCCCGATCGTCTCAATTCGCTGGATGTCTTCGGGTGAGAGCGTGAACGCTTCGGCCTGGAGGTCTTCCTTCATATGTTGGGCGCTGGTCGTGCCGGTCAACGGAAGCATCCAGATCTGCATGGCAAACCGAAAGACCACCTGTGCGATGCCGGTCTTGAACCGTTGGGCGATAGCCCGCACCTCCGGATCGATGAACACATCCCGATTGGCCGTCAGGAGCGAGAACGCCTGATAGATGATGCCATGGGTTCGGCAGATCTCCCGTACCTCCTTGTCCCACCCGAAGGCCGCATAACAACGATTTTGCACGACCATGGGCTTCACGCGCGCCCGGTCGCAGAGCTGGGTGAGTTGGCCGGCCGAGACATTGCTGATGCCGATCATTTTGGTTTTGCCGGACTGATAGAGCGCTTCGATCGCCGCCCAGACCTCCCAGTCCTCAGGCCCCAAGTGAGCGCGCGAATAGGGCCCGTGAAGGACATAGGAGTCCAGATAGTCCGTGTGGAGATGGGCCAATGAGCTGTCAAAGGACTGCCTGACTTGAGTGGTGAGATCGGCCGAGGGATCGTAGGGGGTGTGATGGTCCTGGCCGTTCGCCGGCGTAAACTTGGTTTGAAGAAACAGCCGGTCGCGCGCGATTCCCTGCGCCGCGAGGGCCTGCAGCGCGTCACCCACCAGAGCTTCCTGGTAATGGATCAGTTGATTGGCCGTGTCGATGGCCGTGAACCCCGCTGCCACGGCCTGTTCCACCAGGCGGGTCGTGGCCTCTTTTTTCCATGCCGTGCCGTACATCCACGAGGGCATTGAGACGCCGTTGTAGGCTTTGAGGGTCATGCGGTGGCCTCCATGTCCCGTAGCTTACACCACCTTCGCCACCCTAGGACAGTCTCGATATTCCCAAGCGTCATGAGAGTTAATACAGTGCGGCGGGACAATTGGGGCACAGGATCGGAGGGCCGTGGAACCTATACACGAGAATCAGGTCATCGAGATACGAATCACCTATCGGTACACTCAGGCCCACCCCTGGGTCGTCCAGGCCATCACCGGATTTCTGTCGGCCTATTTCATGGAACATCCGGAATTTCGCGTGCAACGGCATGTGAACGAACTCGAATCCGGCATGCACGTCTGGGTCTGCGATGTGCCGCCCACCATGAAGGTGCGTTCGCTCCTGAAGCGACTCCAAGCGGATCTCCCTCCCTGCCGCCTCATACAGCCCCCCATGGATCCGGCGGCCAGACCGCACTACGTCATCGACTGCCCGGACACGGAGGCCTCTCCCTCGTAGCACTTCCGGCTCCTCCTTGCCCCGCCTCTTGCTTCGCCCCCCCCCGAGAAGATTGATCGGTTGATCCGGTGGTGCTATGATGGTCCTACATTGTAGTACCACACGGGAGGCCCGAAATGATCAAGAAACTCACCAAACACGGCAACAGTCTGGCGCTCGTGATCGACC
>SWDL01000446.1 GCA_005116795.1 Nitrospira sp.
TTGCCGGGTTCAGCGGATTCTCCGGATGATAGCGATTCGCCGGATTGACCCACATCACCATCGGCCCCCGCATTCATGGTCCTGCTCTCGCTCGGTCGCAATTCCTCGATGGCTTCTTGACAGAGAGACGACCCCTCGTGTAATTACATTGTATCCACCTGTTCGGAAGCGCGGTTCGGCCATGAAAACCAAGATCGTCCGTATCGGAAACTCACAAGGCATTCGTATTCCCAAATCACTGCTCCATCAGTGCCATCTCGACGGTCCCGTGGAAGTCGACGTCCAGGGAAACCAACTGGTGGTGCGATCGGCCTCGGCTTCCCGAAGCGGCTGGGATGAGGCCTTTCGTGCCATGCGCCAGGCCGGCGACGACCAATTGCTTGACCGTGAGCGCTCTTCCCCCTTCCGATGGGATCGTGACGAATGGCGCTGGTAGTCCGCCGGTTTGAGGTGTACCTCGTTCGCCTCGATCCCACCGAGGGACGGGAAATCAGAAAGACCCGCCCCTGCGTGATTCTCTCGCCCGATGAAATGAATCGACACATCGACACGGTGATCATTGCCCCCATGACGACAAAGAGCCGTCCTTACCCCACCCGCGTCCCCGTTCGATTCCGGCGCAAGACAGGGCAGATTGTGTTGGATCAACTTCGCACGGTGGACAAGACTCGTCTGGTCAAGCGCCTGGGCACCATTGACCCTGTCACGGCCGACCATGTGTTGGCCCTTCTCGCGGA
>SWDL01000447.1 GCA_005116795.1 Nitrospira sp.
ATAATTCGAAAAACTCTATCACAATGGTGAACGGAAATGCTGTCCACTGACGTGCGGCGCTCGATTGCCGCAATTTCATACCGTGACTGAGATGCCTAAGTAATTGGGATATGGTGGATTTCCCTCAAAATGTTGCAGGGGGGGGGGCACTATGATAGATGTAGTCACCGGTGTGTAATCCACAGATGCATCTGCCTGACCTCCCATTGAAACTGTCCAGGGTCCTTCGTCATCAAGATGTGGGACTGTCCAGGATAACCCTGAGCGCCATCATGCTCGTTCGTGTCACGGTTGAGGCCGTGACCGTCACTCGTCCCTAATTGGTTTGATCACCTATGGATCTCCTTATTTTAGGGGGGTTGATTTTTTTGTCGGCTGTGATTTCGGCGGCGGAGATCGGCTTTTTCTCCGTCAGCGAGCCCCGGTTACGGGCCTTGGCGGAGACCGGGGGGCACCGGGCTTGCCTGGCCCTCCGTCTGCGGAGCAATCCCCAACGGCTGCTGTCCACCATCATGATCGGGGACAACATGGTGAACATCGGGGCCGCCTCTTGGGCGACCATCCTCACCATCCGGTATTTCGGATCCGAAGCCGTCGCCATCGCCACGGGAATCCTAACCTTCCTGCTGCTCATCTTCGGGGATATCGTGCCCAAGACGCTTGCGGCCAAACATGCCGTGCCGGTGGTCCTGATGATGGCCTACCCGGTCTACTGGATCGAGTCCATGTTGTCCCCGGTCCTCTACGTCATGGAGCCGATGATCGCCAGGCTGACCGGCGGGAAGGGGCTCACGGTGCCGTTCGTGACTGAGGAAGAGCTCAAGATCATGTTGGATGTCGGCGGCAAGGCCGGAGTCATCGAGACTGGAGAGGTCAAGATGATCCGTAACGTGTTCCAGCTCAACGACATCACCGCAGAAGATGCCATGACGCCGAGGATCTATGTCTTCGCCTTGGACGGCAATCTAGCGCTCAAAGACGTTCGGGAGCAGCTCTTCAAGTCGAAATACTCACGGATTCCGGTCTTTGACGGAGGACTCGACAACATTACCGGTGTGCTCTACAAAGACAAGGCCTTGATGGAGCTGGCGTTGGGCCATGATGGCGTCCGTCTTAAGGAGATCGCGCATCCCCCCTTGTTCGTGCCCAGGGGCAAGCAGGCCGACGACCTCATGAAACAATTCCAGCAGGAAAAACGCCACATGGCGATGGTGGTCAACGAGTTCGGCGGGGTGATGGGGCTGGTCACCCTGGAGGACTTGATCGAAGAGGTGATCGGCGAAATTCTCGACGAAACGGACGTGACCGAAGAACTGATCAAGCGGATCGGAAAGAACCAGATTCTGGTCCACGGTCGCACCGAAGTTCGGAAAATCAACGAATTTCTGAAGGTCGATCTCGGCATGGAGTCGGGGACGACGATCAGCGGCCTCGTCCAGGATCACCTCGGACGCATCCCGGCGGTCGGGGAGGAAACAGTCGTGAATCAATGTCGCCTGGTGATCTACGATGCGGATCTGCGGTCCATCAAGAGCGTCATGATCTTCAAGGAAGAGAAAACCTCGCCCCCTTCCGAGTCCTTCGCCGCCGGGGTGTTGCCCGAAGCCGCGGGAGAAGTCGCCACCGCTAGGTAGCGCGGCCGGCGTCGGCCTGCTCGCTCAGTAGGGCGGTAAATTGCTCCTCTGTGAGAATCGTCACCCCCAGCGTTGTGGCCCGGTCGAGTGTGGTCCCGGCATCGGTTCCGGCCACCACATAATCCGTCTGCTTGCTGACGCTGGAGGCGGCCCGCCCTCCCAGGGCTTCGACTCTCCGCTTGGCCTCATTCCGTGAGTAGCCCTGGAGTCCACCCGTAAAGACGAAGGTCTTGCCTTCGAAGGCGCGGTGTCCCGTGGCGCCTTCCGGAGCCTCGGCGACGACGAGGCCGAGCCGGCGGAGGCGGGCGATGACCTCCCGATTGTGGGCTTCACGGAAAAACGATTCGAGACTCGCGGCAATTTCAGGGCCGATCTCATGGACGGACTCCAATTGCCCGCGGTCTGCTGCCATGACGGCATCAAGGGTTCTGAAACGGCGGGCGAGCACCTGCGCGATGTGTCGGCCGACTTGCCGGATGCCGAGCCCCATGAGGAACCGGTCCAGCGAGACCTGCTTGCTCTGTTCAATAGCCTTGATCAGGAGTGACGCCGACCGGTCGGCAAATCCCTCGAGCGGCAGGAGTTGTTCTGTCGTGAGAGTATAGAGATCCGCCAGATCCTTCACGAGACCCTGTTCGACCAACTGGACCACGGTTTTCTTGCCGAGCCCTTCGATGTTGAGCGCGGACTTGGCGGCAAAGTGTTCCAAGGCTCCGGTGAGCTGGGCCCGACAGGCCGCCTGGCCGGTGCAATAGTAGTACGCGCCTTCTCGGGCCACGGTGGCCCCGCAGACCGGGCAGTGATCGGGCATACGAAAAGGCTCCCGTCGCGGCTCCCCGGCCACCATCACGCGCTCGGCAATCGCCGGGATCACGTCGCCGGCCCGCTCCACTTTGACGGTGTCGCCGACCCGCACATCCTTGCGCGCCACTTCGTCGGCGTTGTGCAACGTGGCGCGACTGATGGTCACGCCGCCCACTTCCACAGGCGTCAACAGGGCCAACGGCGTCAAGGTCCCCGTTCGGCCGACTGAGACCACGATGTCCTGAATCTGCGTAATCTCTTTTCGAGGCGTAAACTTGAAGGCGATGGCCCACCGCGGGCTTCGTGACTTCTCGCCGAGCTGCTCCTGCTGGTCCCGGCGGTCGATCTTGACCACGAGGCCGTCGATCTCGAAGGGCAGGCGATCGCGTTGCGCTTCCATCTGTGCATGGAAATTCAGCACCTCCTCGATCGAGGAGCAGCGCTGCCGTTGTTGAGGCGCCGGGAGGCCCCACCGGACCAGGGCCTCCAGTTCATCCCCATGGGTCAATGGCTGTGCGCCGGACGCAGCCATGATCTCATAGCACGTCACGACGAGGGGCCGATCGGCCGTGATGCGGGAATCCAACTGTCGCAGCGAACCGGCGGCTGCATTGCGGGGATTGGCAAAGGCGTCCTCCCCACGCTCCGTCATCCGTCGGTTCAAGGCGTGGAAGTCCGGTAGACGCATATACACCTCGCCGCGAACGGCCAGGTGCGTCGGGAGCGACGGCTCCGGCAGAAGCTGTAACGGCAGGGACCGCATGGTGCGTAAATTGATCGTGACGTCTTCTCCCGTGGTCCCGTCGCCACGGGTGGACCCGCGCACGAAGGTCCCACCTTCATACACCAGTTCAACAGACAATCCGTCGAATTTGGGCTCCACGGTGTAGTCGATCGGCTCCTGCTCCAGTTCCTTCTTCATGCGTTTGTCGAAGGCCAGGACGTCCTCCCGATCCACGATCGAGTCAAGGCTGAGCATCGGTCGCTCGTGCCGGACTTTCTTCAGTTCATCGAGGGGAGGGGCGCCGATCCGCTGAGTGGGAGAGTCCGGAGTGATGAGATCGGGATGGACGGATTCCAGGTCTTGCAGTTCACGGAAGAGGCGATCGTACGCCGCATCCGAAATCTCCGGTCGATCTTTCACGTAGTACAGATGATCGTGTCGACGGATCTCGGTCCGCAATTCGTCGAGACGACGCGCAGCCTGTCCTCGATCCGAAACGCTCATCTGCGGGGGCCTTGCCTTATCTTATTGGTGAACGCCGATCGCGTCGGCCGATCGCCGTTCATTCCTGGATGAACTTCGCGGCATAGCTGCGAATGTCATGGCCGTTCAGCACGTGAAATCGGCGTAGACGGTCGATGGTCTGGCCGGAGAACCGGTGCAACGGGATGTACACGAGCCGTTTGCCGAAACGTCGGGCCATGTGGCGCCATCGCGCGCGGGGCGGCGTGGGGGCCACGAGCGCGACATGGCGTTCCTGCGAGTGAAGGACGGCCGCGGCCACCAAGCGCTCTTCAAGCGTCCGGGCGAAGCTGAGACGGGGATCGGTCCAAATATCGGGAATCGCACGAGGAGGGAATAAGAACAGGGCTCCGCCATATTCCGATCGGCCGACTCCAGGACCGACCATCGAATTGTGAAACGGCGTGGCATAGAAACACAGGGTGGATTCCTGCGCATGTTCGGCGTACCAGGTGGCCTGCCAGGGAAATCGGTCCGGCTCGGCCGGAGATTCAAACACCAACACCACCGCGTCCACTCGTCCCCGCGACGGCGGGAGCTCCTTCACGTAGAGTTCCATCCGCTTCGGCCCGACCGCGGATCGCCGGCGCAGGCTCTCCGGCCACCGGCGCAAGGTTTCACGAAGGTCGATCCCGTCCTTGACGGAGGTCGTGAATTTCTCGACACGGGCCAGGTCTGCGCCGAGGATGGCCTTGGCCTGTTCGCGAACGTGACTCGTAAAGCTCTCGATGCGCGTATCCTCCGGCGGCCAGGAACATTGCCGATAGGGATTCCATTGGAGGCCCCATTGCCGGCTGGTTCGGGGGGTCGGGTTGGGCTTGAGGGTGAGCCTGCGCCAGGCCAACGGCGGCCCCGGCAGGCGGTTCTTGGCCCGGGCCACGGTGCCGTCAGGGAATTCCAGCCTGCCTATTCCAGCCAGCAGACGACCGTCATTGGACTCGTCATCCTCCGGCTGGTACCGGTAGCGTTTGGCCGTCTCCAGGAGGGCAACGGCAAAGTCGTCTCCGGCCAGTTGCTTGGCGGCGGTGACGAGTGAGTAGAGATCGGGCGTCAGGCGCCGATCGAGCAGCGCGAGATTGCGCACGTACTGGAGGTACTGCTGGAACAAATAGGGCGTGATCTTCGTGTGCCCGGACCGGCGTTGTGCGTCATAGTGCCCGCGTGATTCGATGAGCAGTTCCTTGATGCCGTCGATCGACAGGAGGCGATCGGACCGGACCTCTTCGCGCCGACGCTCTGAGAGCTCAGTCAGAAAGGGCAGCTCGCCCAGGATGAAGTAGAGGCTCTTCGGCGCGACCTCGTAGGTCTGGGAGCGTCCGGCCGGGAGTTCCGGTCGTTCATAGTCCCGCCGTTCCTGGTAGGCGTCGCGGAGCCAAGGCCAGTCCACGACCGGACAGAGGCAGAGCATGGCCTCATAGTCCAACTCCAGCTCGTGCAGGCGAAAGGCCATCCAGTTGATGCGCGCGCGGCGTTGGCTCCCCTCGACCGGGGGCGGGAGCGAGGGCAGCAGTGCGCAGGCAAACGCCTCCAGCGAGAGCTGCTTGAGCGCGAAGGGATCAGGCGCGGGAAAGGGATCGGGCTCGAAGACCGACACGTCCCGATCGAGATAGGCCCGCGCGATCTGTTCGCCCATCGCGACACGGAGACCCATGATGACGGGCTGGCAGGGATCGACCGGCACGTAGCTGACGGTGAGGCCTCGGTCGTGATCCGGTTCAGGCAGCGTGACGAGGCTGACGCGAGGGAGCCGACCAATGGCCTGTTCCAGCGGAGACTCGACGGACGGGGGGAGCGGGACGGCCAAGCAATCGTAGGGCGCCGCGATCAGCGTCTCCCGCACTTCCTGGGCCATGTCGCCGCTCCCGTGAACGATGGGAAGCATCGTGATGCGCGGGGAGAGGCGAAAAATGGCGTCGCGATTCATTTGTCCGGATGCAACGGATCGTTACTCTCGAAGAAGAAATCGCCCAGGCCCTGAGGCAACGAATGATCGCCGAGCGCTCCGGCACGGCGGCGCGAGAGCGAGGGGAGGTCCACGGCGTCATCGCCCAGGACCTTCGTGACGGCCTCTCGCCACACCTGGTCTTTTGCCAGCGGGTGCGCCGGGTCCAGCGCAAGGCGTTTGATGGCATATTGCAGCATGTGCAGGCCGTCGCGGACCGAGAATGCCAGATTCAATTGGTGGGCCTCCTGGAGGAATTGCACGGTCAGGGCCAACAGGTCTTCGGGGGCAAATGGCAGATGGTAGCGCAGGATGGCCAGCTCATCCTCCTTGCGTGGGAATCCCATCTGCAGCGTCGGTTGGAGACGGGACAGGATATAGTCGGGGACTTCGTAGGTCGAGGCGTCCTCGTTCATGGTGACGCAGCAGCGGAAGTCGGCATGGGCGTGAATTTGGATGCCGGCCACGATGGACTCCACGGATCGCCGGTGATCGAGCAGCGGGGCGAGGGAGGCCCAGCTCTTCTCGTTCATGCGGTTGCCTTCGTCCAGGACGCAGACGCCGCCGGTGAGCATCGCGGTCACCAGGGGAGAGGCGTGGTAGGCAATGGCGCCGGATTCGGCCAGGACGGGAGTCACCAGCAGGTCTTCGGGGCGCGTATCGGCCGTGCACTGGAAAATATAGAGGTCTTGTTTCCGCTCATGCGCCGCCGCCATGGCCAGCGTGGTCTTGCCGATGCCCGGATGACCGGTGATCCGGGGTGACAGCGGGAGGTCCCGTGGATCCACCATCAGCCAGCAAGCGAGAAGTTGTCTCAGGATGTCTTTCTCGCCGATCCATTCAAGAGACGAGGCGAGTGTCGGGGCTAAGCGCAGCGTGACCCCGTCGATCATCCGGTTGCGTGCGCTGGCGGAGGAGGCTGGGATGGTCATCGAGAAGCGCTCAGGATCACGGCCAGGTTCAGGTGAAACTATCACAGCTCCAGAGGAGGGTCAAACCTGTCTTTTCAACGGGTTCGGGCGTTTCCGCTTTGACAAGCAGGGGCCTGCGGCTCTATCCTTAACGATTGCATTGACCCCACACGATGCTCAGAGTGTCAGGGAGTGGGTGACCGGCATCCGACAGAGGAATTGTCCATCAGGAGGGGAGACGACATGAAGACACGGTGCCTCATGACGAAGCTAGCCTTGGGGGCGGCCTGCGGGCTCGTGCTCAGCGGCTGTGTGATGGCGGAGAAGTATGAGGCAGAAAAGGCTCGGGGCCTCAACTTTCAACGGCTGCTGGCTCAGGAAGAAAAGCGGACCGGCGAGCTGGACTCGGAACTGAAGCGGACGAAGAGCGCGGTGACGGAGACGGAAGCCAGGAACCGGGAGTTGGGCGCCCAGTTGCAGGCGGTCCGGGAGCAATTCGTCAAGATACAGGAAGACACCGCGGCGACCATGAAGGCCGTGCAGCAACAGCAAGAAGAGATGGGCAAGGGGCCGAAGGCGGCCGCAAGGCCAAAGAAGCCGAGCCAGCCGGTCGTGACCGCATCGGCGGCTGATCCCCTGACCTCCAATGATGCGCTGCTCGGAAGCGGGGAGAGCGGGAGTCACGGCGGATCGGCCGTCTATCATCTGGTGAAGCCTGGCGAGACCCTGTTCAAAATTTCAAAACGGTATAAGGTGGAAGTGAGATCCTTGCGAAACTGGAACCGTCTCGAGAGCGATCAACTCGAAGTGGGGCAGCGGTTGGTGGTGGGGTACGAATAACGACCATGGCTCGTCCGCCTGCCTATTCCCTCAGTGTGAGCGCGTTTCGGGACTTGGCCGGCCAGGGCAACTTGATTCCCCTCTACCGGGAAATCCTGGCCGACTACGAAACGCCGGTCTCGGCCTTCGCCAAGATCGACCATGGGCCGGCTGCCTATCTCTTCGAGAGCGTCGAGGGCGGTGAGCATTGGGGGCGCTATTCGTTTTTGGGTAGCGGAGCGCCGCTTGTGATCCGGGAGGACCGGGGGGCCTGCCTGGTCTCCCGGGGCGCCAAGTCCACTCGGGTGCCGATCGGCGGCAATCCGCTGGAGTATCTGCAGAAATTGATGGCTGAGTATCAGCCGATGACGGTCCCGGGGTTGCCCCGGTTCGTGGGCGGCGCCGTCGGGTATTTGGGGTACGACGTCGTCCGGGCGTTTGAAGACATTCTGCCGCGGCGAAAAGACTCACTGGATCTCCCTGACTTTGCCTTCTTGCTCGCGGACACGCTGCTCATCTTCGACCGGGTGGCGCAGACGATCAAAGTCGTCGCCAATGCGCATGTCCCCTCGCGAAAGGATGCCGATCTGCGGCGGGCCTATCACGATGCGACCGGCCGCATCGAGCGGATGATCACGCGCCTCACACAGCCGCTCCGTCGGACCAGGCCCAAGCAGCGGCGCACCCCGATGACGTTCTCCTCGAATATGACTCGGGCCGAGTTCGAAAAGATGGTGATCCGGACCAAGGACTATATCCAGGCGGGGGACATCATCCAGGCGGTCCTGTCGCAACGCTGGGAGACCAGGATTCAGACGACGCCGTTTCAGATTTATCGGGCGCTCCGCGCGGTGAATCCATCTCCGTATATGTACTACTTGCGGGTCGCCGGAATCGAGCTGGTGGGATCGTCTCCGGAGACGTTGGTCCGTTGCGAGGATGGGCGGATCTCCGTGCGGCCGATCGCGGGCACCAGACGGCGAGGAACCACCGACGAGCAAGATCTGGCGCTGGAGCGGGAGTTGCTCGCGGACGCGAAGGAGCGGGCGGAGCACGTGATGCTCGTGGATTTGGGCCGCAACGACGTCGGCCGGGTGGCGAAGCCAGGCTCGGTGCAGGTGGATACGCTGATGCGCGTCGAACGGTACTCGCATGTGATGCACATGGTGTCGGAGGTGACCGGAGCCTTGGCCCGGGGGCGCACCGTCTATGATGTGATGAAGGCCTGCTTTCCGGCTGGGACCGTCTCCGGGGCGCCGAAGATCAGGGCCATGCAGGTCATCGAGGAACTCGAGCCGACCAAGCGGGGCCCCTATGCGGGCGCGGTCGGGTACTTCGGGTTCTCGGGCAACATGGACACCTGCATCAACATCCGGACCGTGGTGATCAAGGGGCACAAAGCCTATATCCAAGCGGGAGCCGGGATCGTCGCGGATTCCGATCCGGATCGCGAGTATGACGAGACCTGCAACAAAGCCAAGGCGATGATGAAGGCGATCGAGCTGGCGGAACGGGGACTGGAATGAGAGCGTTATGCGTGAAGCGTGAAGCGTGAAGCGCAAGAACGGCGAACCTGCGAGATATGCTTCACGAACGACGAACGACGCGGCAGGCCCCCGCCGCCTGCCGATCATCGCCATGACGGCCAATGCGATGACGGGCGATCGGGGAAAATGCCTCGAGGCCGGGATGGACGACTACGTGACGAAGCCGATCAAGATGGAAGAACTGGCCGCCGTCCTTAAAAAATGGACCGCTCCTTCTGCGACCTCTGG
>SWDL01000448.1 GCA_005116795.1 Nitrospira sp.
GTGCTGTCCGACGAAGAGCGTCGTCGACTGCATGAGGAAGCCGACCGCTTTCCCCGCGACCGTGTGCTCATCGACATCCGTCAGGATTACCCTGGTGGGAGCGGGGCGCTCCATGGCCGAATTCTCCTGCGGAGCCTGGAAAGCACCCTGGCGTTTCTCGGCCATGCCATTCAGGAAAACCAAGAATTCAACGTCGAGCCCGAGGCCCCAGGAGGCCCGATCGTGCGCAACCCGACGAGCACCCTCGAGGTGCTGGAAACCGACGCGCCGCCCCGCAATGCGGCCTTCACCGTCCAATATGGCGATCGCTGGTATTCGATCACGAATCCGGAGGAGAATACCTTCCAGACGTGGAGTCTTGACGCGTTCCGCGCCCTCTATCAGGTTTTCCAAATGACGGTGACGGATGTCGGCAAGGTGCCCAGCGTCCCGATCACCATCGCGAAGTAAGAGAAGGGATTGCATGTCGAGTCATCTCTTCGCTCACGATGGCTCAGCCTCTTTCACTTTCCGGCTTCCCCGGCGATCTTCCACTCCACCTTGACGTCGCGGGCCGGAAACTCGAAGCGGACCTCCACCGGGGTGCCCGGCTTCACCTCGATCTCCTTCTTGATGATGTGCGGCTCGTCATAGCTGGGCCGGTTGTCGGAGGCAAACTCGGTGATGTTGTAGCCTTCGTGCCAAGCCACCAGCGTGTATTTTCCGGGCGGCACGTCGGTGATCTCAAACGTGCCTTTCTGGTCGGTCACGGAAAAATACGGATGGTCGAACCCCGCCATCCAGCCGTTCATGTGGACATGGGTGTCACACTGGAATCTCAATCCGACCCCATGGGCGCGCGGGAACTTCTTCTCGGTCACCTGAAGCGGGTTCGCCATCGCCACGTTAAAGAGCGTGGACCCCTTCGCATCAAACCCGTGCGGGTTGTGCAGCAGCTTCTCGAAGTTCTGGAGGGCGAAGACAGACGTCCGCACAAACGGGAAGACGTGCTCCTCAAAATTGCACAGCCTGCTCTCGGCCCTCGTGTCGGTCTTCCCCATATGGAGCAGGTACTTCGTCTCCGGGGCCTTGCCCTTCTCGATCGACTCCAGATACACCATCACGAACCGGACTCCCTTACTCGCCGGGTCGACTTCCAGGACAGGCGACCCCACGGTCTCGCCGCACACATCCATATGCTTGAAGACTTTCAGGGGTGGCCCCTTGGGAATGCCGCCCTTCCAGGTCGCCACCCCCTTGATGGTGCCGCCGTTTTGCACCTCGACCGCGGCGTACTCCGCAAACGCGGGACCGATGAGCAGCGCCGTGGCTAAGGCGCTGACGATCAGCATTGTGATTCCTATTGTCTTGTTCACGGTTCCCTCCTCTTGCTCCGTCGTCGTCGCCGCCGCGGCGACGACGCCTGCTCCCGGCGCGTCTTCATCGAGCGGCCGGACGTTTTTAAATGTGTCGTATTCCGCGGTCAGCGCCGGCCGGTAGGACAGCACGTCGTAGAATCCCGCGTAGACCTTCGATCCATTCACCGGTTTCCGAGGATTTGCTCCTCTGAACAGACGGGTAAGCCATCCAAGCGAGTCTTGAGGATCGGACGAAGACTCGACCTGCTTCGTTCGCCCCTGTTCCGCTTCACGCAGGAGCGCCATGATGTCGATCTTTCGCCGTTCCTTGATCGCCCGTTCTTGAGCGTCCATGATCAGCGTGATGTCTTCCTGCGTCGCGGGAGTCTTTTTCCCGTGAACGTAGGAGAGAGAAATGTAGAAGGAGAGCCACCAGCAGGCTGCGGGAAAACTCCTATTTTCTCCTGCTCCCTGTGGTAGATAGGTGAAACTACTATCCATCTCTCCAGGAGGGTTACGATGCGTGGTCAGGATACCCAGCAAGCCGGAATGGTGAGCTCTCTGTCGCCCGAGGAGCGTGTGCCCATGACGCATCCCCTGCGGCCCATCCGGCAGTACGTGGACACGGCCCTGACCGCGTTGTCGCCCCATTTGGCGAAGTTGTATGCCCGGACGGGTCGGCCCTCGATGGCTCCAGAGAAACTCCTGCGTGCGCTGTTGCTGCAGGTGCTCGACCGCCTCCGCAGTGAACGGCTCTTGATGGAAGAGCTGCCGCACTATCTGCTGTTCCGCCGGTTTGTCGGCCTCGATCTGGATGCGCCGGTGTGTATTGGCGCTGCGTGGCGTTGCGCTAGAAGAGGGCGTGCCTCAAGGCATCGCGGTGCATCCTACTTCTACGGTAGCGTTCGCCGAAAAGCCAAAGAGGGGGTCTCAGCAAGAATCGGCGGACCAGGAAGAGGTGGCCACTCAAGTGTTCACGCAGGTTTCAGAATGAAGACGAGTCGGGGAAGATCAAACTGCCCGTTCCTGTCCATTCCCTGATCTTCTTCCAAGATAAGATCGGACCGGATGTCCGACCATGCCTGATCAAGAAGGGCTCGGTCACACCGGCCGAATTCCGGTCAATCTCACGTTCGATACGGCTTGGTCCAAGGTGGTCCGATGGTCTGTATAGAATGTGAAATCTATAGACCACTGCGATTAAAGGTCAGAACATTTCTCGCCGATAGGTAATAGGTACAGAGGAGGCGGCCATGATACTCCTGACGTCTTGTGCCAGCGGGCTGTTGGCGGCGACCTTGTGGAGCGCCACGCCCCTGCCGATGGCGGAGCCGGAGGACCTCGTGCCCGAGGAATGCGCCGTGCTACGGTCGCCCCTCTGGACGCTGGAGGCGACGATCATGAGCCTGCGGGACCCGGAGCCCGGTCAGGCCGAGGGCGTCATCGCATACGTACAGAGTGCGGGCGGCTGCGAGGCCGACCTGCTGTTTGCCGCGCCCGATATGACCCTGCAGGTGGGGGACGTGCTGCGGATCAGCGGCGCGACGCGCGAAGGGCTGGTGGCGATTGCGAAGGTCCTCCGGCTGGTCCGGCAGGACGCGATGTAGCGGTTGCGTAGCGATAAGGAATAACGAGTAGCGCGCAACGAGTAGCGAGTCAGCATCATTGGATACTCAGTACCCTATACTCGATACCTCAATATAACCCGGGAGGAGAACAAAGATGATCAACTTACCAATGAACCGATCGAGCGTCCTCTTCTTCATAGCCCTCGCTCTCCCATGCTGGATTGGGACGGCCTTGGCCGCGGACAGAACCATTATCAGCCCGATCTTACACGTTGATAAGGACAAGGGCTCCATCATGGTGTCGAGCAATGCCGGAGTCGTCACTGTGGACGTCACCAAGACGGCGAAACCTCATCTGAATGAACTCCCCGCCTCAGGGATGATCAGCCTCGTTGTAGAAGTCAGACCCGGAAAACATCCTTTGCTGAAGACGTGGAAAGTGACCCGCGGCGAGTCTTCGTGTAAGAATTTCAACGGCCAAAGCTGTAAATGATTAGAGTGAGTATGGCAAGTGCGTCGGTCCCTGACCCTTTCCTCAGCGCTTCCATCCTCGCTGCCTACGCCGGGGTTCTGTCCGCGGCCGCTCTGTCGCCTGTTCGGGGCGGCCTTTCATTTTGCTTTCTTGCTCTCCCGGTCTTTCTCCTCTTCCATCCGCCGTTCCCCGCGCTCGTGGTCCTTTCGAAGGCGGTCGTCTTCGCGTTCCTGCTGTTCTCGTCGGGCTTCGTCCTTCTCTTCGGCCGGTCCTGTTGCTTCCTCCAATGGGGATAGGTCGAGTCGGTTGACAGGATCGGGATGTCTGGACCATCAAGAGGTTGTGAAGTCGGCCCAGTGAGATCGTGTCACCGACTCAGGCCGGCCCTCCGTGATGTCGAGACGTCGCAACCTGCCGCCGGCGGACTGCGAGAATCCCATCCCCGGCACTGTGGCGCCGGCATCGGGGAGCCGCTCGACCATCATGGAGGAGTCGACATGCGAGGATACTACAACGTGACCCTTGTGGGGCAGGGCATCAGAGGCAGCCGACAGTCACGGTCCTGCCTCTGATGCTAAGGGACTCCGGAAGGACGTTTCGATCCCCGCGGGAACTCAGGGCTTTATCTGGCCGGCGATTCCCTTCAGGTCCTTCGGATAGAGCACGATCTCAATCCGCCGGTTGGCCTGCTTGCCTTCGTCCGTCTCGTTGGCGGCAACCGGTCTCGTCTCCGCGTATCCGACGGCGGAGACGTTGGCGCGATTGACGCCCCCTTCCTCGACGACGTAGCGCACCACGCTCGTGGCCCGGGCGGTGGAGAGTTCCCAATTGGTCGCAAAGCGCTCTTTGATCTTCGGGCCGATGGGGACGTTGTCGGTGTGGCCCTCGATCCGGACTTGTTTGTCGGTCACGTGTTTGAGGATGTCGCTGACCTGTTTGAGGACCTTCACGCCGGCCGGTTTGACCTGCGCCTGTCCGGAGTCGAACAAGACGCGGTCCACCATGTCGATCGTCAACTGATCCTTCACCTGCCTCAGGCGGATATCCCCTTTGGCGATTTCCGCCTGGAGGCTCTTGGC
>SWDL01000449.1 GCA_005116795.1 Nitrospira sp.
CAACGTTCACGGATCGCTGCTCCCGAAATATCGTGGCGCGGCGCCGATCCAGTGGGCCGTCATCAACGGGGAGCGGGAAACGGGCATCACCACCATGCTGATGGACGAGAGCCTGGACACCGGCGCCATGTTGCTCCAGGAACGGGTGCCCATCACCCCGGAGGAGACCGCCGGCTCGCTGGCCGACACACTCGCCCCGGTCGGCGGGGCGCTGCTCGCGGAGACGATTCGGCAACTGAAAGCGGGATCCCTTGTTCCTCAACCTCAGGACCATGCCAAGGCGACGATGGCGCCGATCCTGAAGAAAGAAGACGGCCTGATCGACTGGCGTCTGCCGGCCACCGGGATCGCCAATCGGGTGCGGGGACTTTCTCCCTGGCCGGGCGCCTATACCTATGCCGGGCAGGACCGGTGGCTCTTGTGGCGCGCATCCGCCACGGACGTGTCATCAATTCATGCACCGCCCGGCACGATCGTGGCGGTTCGGACCGATGCGCTGCTGGCGGCGACGGGAGACCTGCTGCTGGCGATCACCGAGTTCCAGCCGGCGAACAGCCGTCGCATGACGGCCATGCAGTTTCTCGCCGGACATGCGTCACCCGTCGGCACCAGGTTGTCCTCTCCCGTCCAGGCTGACTCCCCTGCCTGATGGCGTGGGAGTCTTCTGGCTTCTCTGATGCGCTCATCTTTGCCCCCGCGCGGCTCCCCTCAGGCAGATCCCCGACAGGTCGCCCTCACGATCCTGCATACCCTCGAACGGACGCAGGCCATGGCCGATGACGTGATCGATCAGGCGTTCCAGGACACGACACTCGACAGTCGCGATCGCGCCCTGGTCATGGAGGTGGTCTACGGCGTGCTCCGGCACCGCAGCGCGCTGGACTGGCGCCTCAACCGGCATGCCGCAAAATCTGTTGATCGGCTCCCGGCGCTGGTCCGATCTCTTCTGCGGCTCGGGGCGTATCAATTGTCCGAACTCACGAGGATTCCACCTCATGCCGCCATCGACACGGCGGTGACCCTCGCCAAACGGGTCCGGCGCAGTCCGGACGGCCACTGGGGGGGATTCGTGAATGCGGTGTTGCGGGCCGTGAGCCGAGAGCCGAAGCCGCCATGGCCGGATCCGATCGATGATCCTTCGTTCGCCCTCGCGGTCCGCTACTCCTGCCCGGCCTGGCTGGTCACACGCTGGGTCCAGGCCTTCGGAGTCCCGGAGGCTGAACGGCTCTGCGACCAGACCCTGGAAACCCCACCCCTCACGCTCCGCGCGAATACCCTGCGCACGACCCTTGTCCAACTGGCCGACTCCTTGCGACACGCAGGCCGTGAGTGCCGGATGTGCGAGGTCAGCCCAGTCGGGCTGCATGTCACCAAGCAAGGGCCGGTGGCTGAGCTGCCGGGCTACGTCGAGGGGCACTTCTATGTGGAGGATGAGGCGGCTCAGCTCATCCCTCTGCTGCTGGACCCGCAGCCGGGCGAACGCGTTCTGGATGCCTGCGCCGCCCCTGGAGGGAAAACGACGCACCTTGCGACGCTCATGCAGAACCGAGGGACCGTCGTGGCGGTCGATCGGGACCCTGCTCGCCTCGCCCGAGTCCGTGAGAACGCCCGTCGTTTGGGAATCTCCATCGTCGATGCCGTGGAAGCCGATCTGGCACAGGGAAGGTCCGGCGCCTCCTGCATCGATGGCGCGGCCGCCCTGCCATCACGCTTTGACCGGGTGCTGGTCGATGCGCCCTGCAGTGCGCTGGGTGTCTTGCGGAGACACCCTGAGGCAAAATGGAGAAAAGCCCCGGACCTGATCGGCGAGGCGCAATCCTTACAATTGGCGATCCTGGATCAGGCCGCCTCTCTCTTGCGAGCCGGCGGAGTGATGGTTTATAGTACCTGCTCCACTGAGCCGGACGAGAACGAGCGGGTGGTGGACCTGTTTTGTCAGACCCACCCTGAGTTTTCCCGGGAACCAGTGACCCCTTGGCTCCCTCCGAATGGCGTGGGGCTGGTCACCGCGCGAGGCGAGTTCTCGACTCGTCTCAATGGCTTCTCCATGGACGTGTTTTTTGCCGCCCGGTTGAGAAAGACGCCAGCATGAGTCGATCGCCCGTTCGTGTCGCCCCCTCCATCCTGTCTGCGGATTTCGCCCGCCTGGCGGACGAAATTGCCCGCGTCGAACGTGGAGGAGCGGACTGGCTGCACGTCGATGTGATGGACGGACATTTCGTCCCGAATGTGACCGTGGGGCCGCCGATTGTCGAGTCCATCCGCAAGGTCACGAAGCTCCCGCTGGATGTCCATTTGATGATGACGAATCCCGACCAGTTCATTGAAGCGTTCGCGGAGGCGGGCGCTGACTACCTGACGGTCCATGTCGAGGCCTGCCCCCACTTGCACCGGACGCTTCATTTCATCAAGCAAAAGGGGGTCAAGGCCGGTGTGACGATGAATCCAGCCACGCCGCTTCTGTCCGTCGAGGAGTGCCTGGCGGATGCCGACTTGCTCCTGATCATGTCGGTGAATCCGGGGTTCGGCGGGCAGCAGTTTATTCCTGCCGTGTTGGACAAGATACGACGGGCACGGACGATGATCGATCGGACCGGCAACCGCGCGGCGCTGGAAGTCGATGGAGGCATCAAGCCGAGCAACGCCGCCGGGATTATCCAGGCTGGCGCCGATGTGCTGGTGGCCGGGTCAGCCATTTTTGCGAGTGAGGACTACGCCGCGTCCATCCAGGCGCTGCGCCAGGCCGGCCAGGCCCACAGCCGGTCGGGGGCGTCTCCCCGCCGAGTCGCCAGGGGGGAAATGGACCAGGTGGACCCGTCAGCCATGCTCGACAGCCTGCACCCCTTGGAGGTGAAGGTGCTCACCGCCTTCACGAAGACGTTCGGGAAGGGTCCGCTGCGCGAGGAACATATCGCGCAGGCCTCCGGTCTTGAGCCTTCTCAGTTGAACATGGCGGTCGAGTGGCTGCTCGCCAAGGGGCTCCTCCGGGTGGAATCAGAAACGTTGACGCCCATCGCGTCACTGACAAAAATCGGGGAACGATATTTTGAGAAGTATTCGCCCATCGAACGGATTCTGTCGACGGTCCGGGGCGCGGATCACACCGGCAAGCGTCTGACCATCGGGGAGCTCCAGGCCAAAGAAGAGCTCGGGCCCACGGAAGTCAGTTCGGCCATCGGCTGCCTCAAGAAAGAGGGGGCGCTTCGGGTGGTGCCGGGCGGCTTCGTCGAGGCGACCGGCATGCCGAGTCCCACGGCTGAAGCGTTGCGGGGCGCGCTCAAGGACCTGCATGGGACGCCCCGAGACCTTGCCGGATTTCCCGAGGCCACGCGGGCTATTATTGAACGGTATTCGGTCAAACGCGGCAATGCCAACGAGCCCTTTCGGATCGACGACCACGTCCAGCGTCACTATGACCTCTCGGACAACGGTCAGACGGCAGCCGCGACACTGGCTCGCGAAGGCCCGCCTCAAGACGTCTCGCAACTGACCCCTGAGCTGCTCAAAGACGGAGCCTGGCGACGGGTTCGCTTTCGCAAGTACACCATCAGTCTGCGGCCGCCGCGGGTCTCCATGGGCCGGCGGCACCCGTATCGGGAATTTCTTGATCTGGTCAAGCGCAAGTTGGTCAGCATGGGGTTTCAGGAGATGCGCGGACCGCTCGTCGAGACCGAGTTCTGGAACATGGATGCGCTGTTCATGCCGCAGTTCCATCCGGCCCGGAACATTCACGATGTCTATTTTGTCAAAGAGCCCACGCACGCGACCCTGGTCGCGGAGCCTTTTCTGAGCCGGGTCGCCGAAGCGCATCAGAATGGAGGGACCACCGGCTCGACCGGGTGGCGCTACGCCTATGACCGTGACCGTGCCCGTCGCCTGGTGCTCCGAAGCCAAGGCACGGCTGTGTCGGCCCGGACACTGGCCGCGACGCCCCAGGTTCCCGGGAAGTACTTTTCGATCGCGCGCTGTTTCCGTTACGACCACGTCGATGCCACCCATGCCAGCGATTTCTTCCAGATCGAAGGGATCGTCCTGGCCCATGACATCAACTTCAAGATTCTTCTTGGATTGTTGGATCTCTTCGCCCGCGAGGTTGCGCAGGCCAAGGAGAGCAAGTTCCTGCCGGCGTATTTTCCCTTCACCGAGCCCTCGGTGGAACTCCACGTGAAGCACCCGCGGTTGGGCTGGATTGAACTG